>DAIBTC010000199.1 GCA_027415345.1 Nitrospirota bacterium | reverse complement strand
TTTCCCAAAGACTGGTCGTCGGTCTCCATTCCCTGATGGACACACATCTCCTTGTCGGATCCGGGGGAGAGACGGGAAACGATCTGGCAAAAAAGCTTTCCCAGGATGGAGGAACGGTTTTTCTCACGACTCACCGGCACCCCCTTCCCGACCGTCCTCCCTTTCGCTATCTCTCCTGGGATCTCGAGGACCCAACAAAATCCCTTCCGGATCTTGACCAAGCCCTTGGAAAGACGTCTCTTTCGAGCCTTTCCCTCTTTGCCCATCCTCCCTTTCGCCGGACGTCCGACCTCTCTGTACCCTCCCCTTACCCTTCCCTCGCTCCCCTGATCCTTCTTCTCGACCATCTCAGGCCCCGTCTTGGAGTCGGGGCCCCTCTGCTCTTTTTCTTCCCCTCCCTCTCCCGACATCGGGCCGACGGCTATCTCGCGGCCCGTCTCTGGATCGGCGCCCTTCAAGGACTTTTCGGCGAGTTGAGCCGAAACAGGAAGGGGCTCCTCGTCACGGGGATCGAAACCCTGGTCACGCCTGATCGCTCCACTCCCCATATGACTTCCGAGATGGTGGAACGAATCTCCGGCCGCACCTCCCGCGGGCGCCTTGCGACGGCCGAAGAGATCGCCGACTTTGCCGCCTGGCTGATTCGCTCCCGGAGCCCCCTCTTTCATGGCCAGATCCTCCAGACGGAGGGAGGACCCTACTTCTGATCGCCAGAGGTCCCTTCCCGCCCGCTTGACCCGGACCTCTTTTTCCCACAGGATGGAATCATCGCCCCATCCTCCCGGAACCATCATCAAAGGAGTCCCCAATGATGAAAGCCGTCCAGGTCCAGGCCAAAGGTCAACCGTTTTCCGTCACGGAACTTCCCGAACCTCATCCCCGGGCAGGCGAAGTCCGGATCCGGGTGTTGGCCTGTGGAATTTGCCACAGCGACATGTTCGTGCGGGAAGGAACCTTCCCCGGAATCTCCTATCCCAGGATCCCGGGCCACGAGGTAGTTGGGGATATCGATGAAGTCGGGGATGGAGTTCAGGAGTTCCGGAAGGGAGAGAGGGTCGGAGTTGGCTGGCACGGAGGCCACTGCTTCACCTGTCCCGCCTGCCGTGCCGGGGACTTCATCCTGTGCTCCCGGGGCCGGATAACGGGGATCTCGGGGGATGGAGGCTATGCCCAGTTTATGGTCGCGCCCGAAGAGGCCCTGGCCCGAGTTCCGGGAGGGATGGATCCCGCCCAGGCGGCGCCTCTCCTTTGTGCCGGAGTCACGACCTATAACAGCCTTCGCCATGCCGGAGCCATGCCTGGAGATCTCGTAGGGGTTCTGGGCGTGGGAGGTCTGGGCCATCTGGCCATTCAGTTTGCCCACAAGATGGGATTCCGGACGGTCGCCCTGTCCTCCGGACCAGAAAAGGCCGAACTGGCCCGCTCTCTCGGAGCCCATGACACCATCGATACGAGTTCCCAAAACCCTGTGGAAGTTTTGGCGAAGATGGGCGGAGCCCGTGTCATTCTGGCCACAGCTCCAAACAGCGCCGCCATCAGTCAACTCGTCGACGGACTCGGACAAAACGGGAAAATGGTTCTTCTGGGGGCGGACATCGAACCGATGAAGGTCTCTCCTTTGCAACTGATCGGCGGAAGAAAGACTCTGGCCGGATGGCCGTCGGGAACGGCGCTCGATTCCGAAGAGACCTTGAACTTCGCAAAACTTGCCGGTATCCGGGCCATGGTGGAATGTTACCCTCTGGAAAAGGCCGAGGAGGCGTACCGGGTCATGATCGAAAATCGGGCGCGATTCCGGGTCGTCCTGACCATGAATTGATTTGAGATCAATGCTCTTTTCGGGACGAAAGAAGCGTCCCGGCCCGAATACGCGGTTGTCTCACCCGGAATCAATGGATCCTCCAGTTTAAATGGTTCAGTTTTGCTGGCTTCTTCACCAAGCCAAAACAAGAATCCAGCTTTTAGGATCGCCCTTAGACGATCGCTTTTCCCCTTGACGTTTAGCGCTTAGACGAAAAAAGAGAACTTTTGCGCTTGCTGATCGTGACCTGATCTGGTCAGAATCATGGGGAACACCTCCAGTCCAAGCCATTCGTCATGAAGGGGTCTCCAGATCATCTTTTGACGACATCCTCCAGGGAGAAGGCTCAAGAATCTCTGACCAACGGGCTTCCATTCCGACAAAATCGGGGCCATGAG
>DAIBTC010000198.1 GCA_027415345.1 Nitrospirota bacterium | reverse complement strand
GAGGCGTTCCGGCTTCATCAGATCGTCCCCATCGAGAAGTGCCACATACTTTCCCCGGCTCTCCAGAACTCCCCGATACTTTCCGGAGGCGACTCCCTGGTTTGGCTCGTAAACGATCCTGACAACATCCGGATAACAGGACCTGTAACGATCTGCGATCGCCCGGGTTCCGGGGGATGCGTTGTTGTCCACCAGCACGATTTCATGATCGGAAAAGGTTTGGGCCAGGACCGATTCAAGGGAGTCCGCCAGAAGCCCTTCCTCCCGGTACATCGTGATCACGACGGAGACGGCCGGCGGATTCCTCGGAGGCGTCCCGCCCGGATATGGGCTGGAGGAAAGATCCGCTTCCAGGCTCGACATACAATGACTCATGGACGTTCTCCCCCAGATGCGAGGTTGCCGGCATTATTCTTCACTCCGAAAATCTTTGAAGGAAGAAAGTCGGGGCCGGGAATTCCGGCTGTGGATCAGCCCTTACGAAAAAAACTCGGACTTCCCCTAAAAGATGGAAATCCGCAACTTCTTCATATGTTTTTCTTCCGAAAAAGACTCTCCACAAAGGAGGCCTTCGCCTCTTCCGGAATCGGCCCCTGAGACATCTCATGGAACCAGAACAGCCGAGGATGAAGCGGTTTCGGCGCAAAGGACTTAAGCCAATACTTCCAGAGGGCAACATTGTCGGGAGTTGAGCGAAGGGCCCGCTGAATCATTTTTCTCCCGAGTGTGCTTCCTTCCCTGTATCGAAAGAAATGATGGCTCGAGTGCTGAAGCCAAAGGGAGCCGAGCCTCCGAAAAACAGCGTCGGCCTTTGGGAGGTCGCCAAATCGCGCCTCAAGAATCCGGTAGAAGAGATCCATCTGACGACAGGCTCCGACCCAGTCCATCTGCTTTTGCTTTATTTCCACCGCCTCCGGAGAGGAGATCCTGTATCGCACCAGCGACTGAGGGACCTTGAAGAATTCTCCCTTGCCATACATCCTCACATAGAACTCGATATCCTCGAACCAGCGGGGGTTGAAGGCATTATTGAACCCACCGGCCGAAATGGCGGTGCTTCTCCGGAAGAAGGCCGTCGAAATCAGGGGGAAGTGAAGGGTCTCTCCCGTTCCCGAATTCCGGGAAACCGGAAAGAGGTCCCGAAGGATATTTTGCGTTTCAAGCCAGATCTGTGGCTCGGTGAGGAAAACATCCTTACGGATCACCTGCCGGTTGTCCATGGATACACGGTCGTACCAGGAGCTGACGAGCGCGCATTCCGGCCGGGCATCCATGGCGGCCTTCTGAAGGGAAATCCGTTCCGGATGCATCAGATCATCGCCGTCGAGAATCGCCACAAACTCTCCCCGGCTCTCCATAACTCCACGATTTTTCGAAGCGGCCACGCCCTGGATCGGCTCCTGGACCACCCGGACCTTGCCGGGATAGCGGCTGGCATAACACTTCGCGATCTTCCGTGTTCCTGGAGAGGCATTGTTGTCGACGAGAACAATCTCGGTATGGGGATATGTTTGGGAAAGAGCCGATTCTATCGTCTCCCCCAGCACTTCCTCTTCCCGAAAATATGTAATAACGATTGAAACATCGGGAGTATTCACGCCGTCTTCCTTCCAAGTTTGATGTGCGTTGTCATGGCGTGGAGAATGATCGGCTTCCGCCCTCTGGCATCCGTACCATGGCTTCCGGACCACGAGGCGGGCAGGGAAAGACGGAGAGGGCATACTGTCGATCCAGCCCTACGGGAAGAGACTCATTTGAAAGCGGACGATCGAACCAGAACAGGCGGGGGAGAAGGCTGACAGGGAAGAAACTCTTGATCCAGAGCTTCCATGCGCTGGGATTGGCCGGGGAGAGAAGGCATGCCCTGAACAGGATCCTCCGTCCCATCGGAATCCCCTTCCGAAAGGACATAAAATGCCGACCGGCGATACGAAGGTGCACCGCGTTGATTTTCTTCAGGATGGATCTGGACTTTCTCGTGCCGGAGTAGTTTTCCCAAAGTATGGCAAAAAACTTTTCCCCCTGGAGATAAAGATTCCGGATATTGTCGGGATTCTTCTTGTATTCTGCCGACTGGGGAGAGTCCATGCGATAGA
Organism: Nitrospirota bacterium; assembly: GCA_027415345.1. GTDB lineage: Bacteria > Nitrospirota > Leptospirillia > Leptospirillales > Leptospirillaceae > UBA4572. The sequence goes on along the minus strand of DAIBTC010000198.1, from coordinate 159 downwards.
CCGCCAACGCCTCAGGAACGATCGCAAATCCACCCTTCATATACATCCGGCAGGCAAACTCCCAGTCGTCTCCGTCCCGCGGGTTCATGCGAGGGTCAAAAAGACCGGCCTCAAGCGCTGTTTCCTTCCGGAAGAACAGTGTGGTCATTGAAATGGGCA
>DAIBTC010000197.1 GCA_027415345.1 Nitrospirota bacterium | reverse complement strand
GTGTCCCTCTCCCGGTCGTCTCCTGTGATGACGGAGATTCTCTTCCGGTATTCCGAATCGTCCACTAACCGTTCATCGTGGGCCCGGAGGGCCTTCAGGACTTTCCAGATGTTCTTGAATTGCGGGTCGTTCTCGATGAAGGCATCGAGGTCGGCGATTTGATCGGACGGGATCCCGACGGGCAGGATGATGTAGCCGTATTTCTTCCCGGGACTTTTCCGCATGACCCGGCCGACGCTTTGGACCACATCGACCATAGAATCCCGGGCGTCGAAGAAGAGAACGGAATCCAGAGAGGGAACATCGACCCCCTCCGACAGGCACCGGGCATTGGTCAAGACACGGCACTCGTTGGAGGCCTCCGGGGCCGCATCGAGCCAACGGATCCGCTCCAGCCGGCGGTCGATGTTCATCCCGCCGTCCACATGTTCGAAATGACAGGTCAACCCATCACCATGGTTGTCGAGATAAAGGTTTACGACCTCCTGAAAACATGCGGCCAGTTCACGCGAGCTTTTGATGGTGTGGGAAAAGGCCACCCCGCTCTTCATGGGAGGATCCCCGGGGTCGAAGGCCGGCCGGCCATCGTCCGAGGTGACGCCCTCCTTGGCCAGGGCTTTCCAGGCCCCCACGATCTTGGCCGCGAACCGCGCCTGGATCGCTTTTCCGCTCTCGAGGGTGTAGGCGTTGGCCAGCTCCTGCATTCGCTCGTCGGTCATGGCCACGATGATCACCTTGAAGTCCGACAGGATCCCTTGCTGGACGGCCTGGCCGAAGCTCAGGGTGTGGAGGGTCGGGCCAAAGCGCGTCTCATCATCCATGGAGTAGACAAGGGCCTCATTTTCGCTGGCTCTCTTCTTTGTTTTTTCGGTGAAGATCCGGGGAGTGGCCGTCATGTAGAGACGCTTCCTGGCCTGGACGTAGGAATCCTCGTGAACCATCATGAAGGAAGAGAGCTGTCCCGCCATCGATTGGGGGGTATAGCTCCCGCCCTCTTTTTCGGCTTTCTGTTTTTTCCGGGCGATGACGCTTTCCTTGGCCTCATAGGACAGTTCGATCCCGGTTGTCCGGTGGGCCTCGTCGCACAGGACGAAATCGAATCCGGAAAGACCCTTTCCTTGGGCTTCCCGGATCACCTCCATGGACTGGTAGGTGGTCAAAATGGCCGTGATTCCGTCCTGATAGGGTTTAGAGGCATGCCGGGTCAGTTTTTCCGGATCCGTCGTGGCCGGGTAGGCAAGGTCATAGACCCGGAGGTCCTCTTCGTCTTTTCCGATCCGGGTATCCGAGCAGACGGCGAAGAAGCGCATCGGGACCAGGGATTCACGGGCCCATTCCCGGAGGGTCTGGGACAAAAGGGTGATCGACGGAACGGCGAAAAGGACGCTCCCGCCGCGGGGAACGACCTTCTCGACGATCCGGAGGCCCGTGAGCGTTTTTCCCGTCCCGCAGGCCATGATGAGCTTTCCACGAGAATTGTTTTTCAGTCCCTCCAAGACGTCGGATTTGGCACTTTCCTGATAGGGACGAAGGGATTTCCTGGGAAGGAGCAGAAGCGGGGCATCTGGTGAGACGAACTGCCCCCAGTCCACCCCGCTCTCTTCGAGGTCGACCAGGTTGATTCGGGATACCGGAATGGTTTGATCGAGAAGGAGGTCTTCCGCGTGGGCACTCCAGTTTTCTGTCGTCGAAACCACGATCCGGCGCGAGAAGATGGGGCGGGTTGTTCCGGGATGGGCTTTTCCTGAAAAGGATATGAAATTTTCGAGTTCAGGCCTGTTCAGATATTCATTCGGCTCGTAAAACTTGCACTGGATGGCGACAAAGCCTTCCTCATCCAATGCGACGAGGTCGATCCCTTTGTCTTGAGCCGTGAACCCCCATTCAGCGAGGTGAGGGCAATCCTTCCAGAGCCAGACTGCCTGGAATCGGTGAGCATATTCCGGAGCGGCTTTGAGAAAGGAGCGAATCAGGCGTTCGAAGGAATCCCCAAGGGCTCGTTTATCACGTGCGTCATGGCGAAGCCTTCCCAGAACGTCTTCAATTCGCATATCACCTCCTTATTTATGACCAACCAACGACTTTTAAAAGATCTCCTTTTAACCAAGAATTACGTTCGGCTTCCAATTCGACCTTTTTTTCTTGAGCTTTTATAAACGTTTCTCTGGAAATTACTTTTTCCAAAAACTCAAACTTGTTGTATTGGGCTGTTGGAACAAGCTGGGCCGAAACGGGCCCATTTAAAACCAAACCTGAGATTATTTGTGCC
>DAIBTC010000196.1 GCA_027415345.1 Nitrospirota bacterium | reverse complement strand
GACCGCCAGCAGTTCTGGATCCGGGTCGCCGACACCAAGGAGCGGCGCGAGCAGGCCGGACTCCTGGTCGACCGCATGTACGCCTGGCGGGGGTACACCCACGAAAACATCCTCCGGGACACCCCTCATACCATCACGCTGGTCTCCTACGGGCGGGACGGGCGCGTCATCGGAACCGTCTCCATCGGGATGGACGCCCCCGGATATCCCCTCCTCGCGGAAGAAGGATACCCCGAGGAGATCGCCGCGCTTCGCGCCCAGGGAAAACGGGTGGCCGAGTTCAACGGATTGGCCGTCGACTCCGAGATCCGCTCCAAGCTCGTCGTCGCCCGCCTCTTCCACATCGCGATGCTCTATCCCTACGGCCTCTATGGCTACACCGACTGCGTGATCGAGGTCTCTCCCGCCCACGCCCGTTTCTACGAACGCATGCTCGAGTTCGACCGCCTGGGCAAGGAGCGGGTCTGCCCCCGGGTCAACACGACCGGAGTCCTGATGCACAAGAATTTTGCGGAGGCGGCGGAAAAGATCGCCCGCGTGGGCGGGCTTCTGGACAAGTCCGGGGACCACAGCCTCTATTCCTACGGATTCTCGCCCCAGGACGCGGACGGTATCCTGGGCCGTCTCCGGCGGATGCAGGAGCATCCGGAGGTCGCCTCGTGACCTCCGTCTTCGACTACCATCGGGCCTTTTCCCGGAACATCGGCTGGGTCACGCGGGACGAGCAGGAAATCCTCCGGAAAAAACGCGTCGCCATCGCCGGGATGGGCGGGGTCGGTGGGATCCATCTCCTGACGCTCACCCGCCTCGGTATCGGATCTTTTACCATCTGCGATCCCGATGTCTTCGAGCTCGTGAACTTCAATCGACAGGCCGGGGCCATGATCTCGACCCTGGAGGAGCCCAAGGCCGAAACCATGGCCCGGATGGCCAAGGACATCAACCCCGAACTCGACATCCGGATCTACCCCGACCCGATCACCAAGGACAATGCCGGGGATTTCCTCGCGGGGGCCGATCTCTATCTCGACGGGATGGATCTTTTCGCCTTCGAGGCGCGGGAGGCGCTCTTTGCCGCCTGTCATCGTCTGGGGATCCCGGCCACGACCGCAGGTCCTCTGGGGATGGGGGTCGCCCTCATGAACTTCCTTCCAGGAGGGATGAGCTTCGAAGAGTACTTCGGATGGGAAGGACAGAGCGATGAGGAAAAAAGCATACGATTTCTTCTGGGGCTCTCTCCCGCTCGCCTTCAGCTCTCCTACCTCGCCGATCCCTCCGCGGTCAACCTCGCCGAGCACCGGGGACCCTCCACCCCCATGGCCTGCCAGCTTTGCGCCGGCGCGGCCGGGACCGAGGTCCTGAAGATCCTTCTGGGGCGGGGGAAGGTTCTGTCCGCCCCCTGGGGGATGCAGTTCGACGCCTACAAAAATCGGTTCGTCAGGACCTGGCGTCCCGGTGGTAACCGGAACCCCGTCCAGAAGCTGGCCCTGGTGATCGCCCGCAAGAGGCTCGACGCCTTCAAAAAAGGGTCTCCTGCCTGACTCTCCCGAAAGGGGGAATCCTGTTCGCAAACTTTACAACTGAAAAGAATTGTGACGGTCCGATGGGGCTTTTTATCAGGCGATCCGGAAATGCCTGGAAGAAATCCGGAGGAAAAAGCCTCAATTCAAAATTTATTTTTATGCGATGAAGGGGTGTTAGCGAAATCGGTCCGGCAGATTTGTTTTTGTTTCTCGCCCGAAAATTCCAAATGGCATATCGATTGCATAATGATTGTCGTTCAGCCGGTCATCCTTCTTGTAGGGAATGAATCGAAAATCATTTGCACAGGAGACAACATGAAAAAAATCACGCGCATGAAGAAAGCCTCCGTTGTGGCAGGAATCGCCCTGGCCGCGACGGTTGCCCTTTCGGTCACCCCGGGAACCGCCCGGGCCACCTATTTGGGGACTCCGACTGTAGTCTATGACGCCCCGGGTTCCACCCAGCCTTCTGGTTCCTCTGTCGTACAGACGACGACTTCGACAGGAACCTACAACCTTTATGTCACCCCGACCAGCACCTACGGGGACACGATTCCCACTCCCCAGGCCATCGACAATGCTCTTGCCGCCGGGGGAATCACCGGGGGAACGGTGGAAACCATCGGGAACAACCAGTCAAACACCCTCCCGGTTTTTTACGATCCGACCTCTCTTAATACAAAGTTGCTCAATACGCTCGATACCCCTTTTCAGGCCGCGGCTAATGGCGTGACCACGATCTCGGGAAATATCC
>DAIBTC010000195.1 GCA_027415345.1 Nitrospirota bacterium | reverse complement strand
CCGAGCCCCTTTCGCGCATGGGGGCGGTCATCGACGGGCGGAGGGAGGGAAGCCTCCTCCCCCTGGCCATCCGGGGAGGTCCGCTGGCCTCCATTCGATACGACAATCATCACCGGTCGGCCCAGGTCAAGTCGGCCATCCTTCTCGCGGGCCTTTCCGCGAACGGCCCGACGACAGTCATCGAGCCGGTTCAGACCCGTGATCACACAGAGCGTCTTCTTCCCCGCTTCGGAGGCAGGGTCGAGACCGGGGAGGGGGGGGTGACCGTCTGGCCTTCCGAACTCTCCGGGACTTCCCTTTCCGTCCCGGGAGACATCTCCTCGGCGGCCTTCTTTATGGCTTTGGCCCTTCTCGTCCCGGGATCCCGGCTGACTCTCACCAATGTGGGTCTCAACCCGACCCGGACCGCCTTTCTCGAGATTCTCTCGCTCATGGGGGCCAGGATCGATCCCTGTTCCGATCCTGCCGGAACGGGAAGCGAACCCTTCGGGACCCTTGAGATCTCCTTTGCGGAGCTCAAAGGGATCTCCGTTCCCCTCTCCATGATTCCTTCCGCCATCGACGAGATTCCCATCCTGGCCGTTCTTGCGGCCTTTGCCGCAGGACGCACAGAGATTCGCGGGGCGGGAGAGCTACGGGTCAAGGAATCCGACCGGATCTCCGCGATGGTTTCTGCCCTGCGGACCGTGGGTGTCGAAGTTCAGGAATACCCGGATGGCCTTGCCGTCGTGGGGGAGGGACCCGACCGGAGACTTCGGGGAGGGCAGATCGATAGCCGTCACGACCACCGGATCGCAATGTCCATGGCCGTTCTTGCCACCCGTCTTCCTCCGGGAGACACCCTTCTGATAACGGGAACGGACTTTGTGGAGACCTCCTTCCCCGGCTTTCCCTCCCTCTTCAATGCCGTGGCCCGTTCATGAAAGAAGGCCAGATCGATGCCATTGCAATCGACGGTCCCGCAAGTTCTGGAAAGTCTACCCTGGCCCGTGAGGTCGCCCGCCGACTCGGGTTTGTCTTTCTTGACACCGGGTCTCTCTATCGGGCCGTCGCACTTGCGCTTCTCTCCTCCGGAGTCTCCCGTTTTTCCGAGGAGGATCCCGCCGTGGTCCGGGTCCTCTCCGCACTCGACATTGCCGTAACCCCTGGAAGCTCGGGGGCCCGGATCTCACTTGGGGGGCTCGATGTGACCGACCATCTCCGGAGCGAGGAGGTCGGGGCCCTGGCCTCCCGGATATCCGCATGGCCTTCGGTCCGAAAGGCCCTCTTCGACCTTCAGCGGAGGCTGGCCCTGGAGGGCCGGATCGTGATGGACGGTCGGGATATCGGGACGGTCATTCTTCCGGAGGCCCGTCTCAAGATCTTCCTGGTGGCCGACCCTGAGGTTCGGGCCAGGCGGCGCCTGAAGGACCTCGAATCCAATGGAGACCGGCGTCCCCTGGAGACCGTCCTGGCCGATATCCTCGAACGGGATCGCCGGGACCGTGAGCGTCCTGTCTCACCGCTTATCCAGGCCCCAGACGCCCTGCTCCTTGACACCACACGGCTTTCCATCGACGAAGCGGTGACATGGATCATCGACCACTACCGCTGATCCCTCCCCCCGGCTCCGTCTGGCCGCGCTCCTTCTACCGAGCCATAAGGATTATGGCAGGGGGGATCTTCCACTCCTGGCTTCCCGTGACCGTCCGGGGAAGGGAGAATCTCCCGGCCACCGGCGGAGTGATCGTGGCAGCCAACCATCTTTCCCTCCTCGACGTTCCGCTCCTGGGCTACGCCATCCCCCGGGAATCCCGCTTTCCCGCCAAGCCCGAGCTCTTCAAAAATCCCCTTCTGGCCAGATTTCTCCTCTCTCTCGGGGGATTTCCCTTAGCCCGTGGTGAGGGGGACCGGAGAGCCCTCTCATTCTCAGAGCAGGTCCTTCGCGATGGGGTTGTCCTGGGAATCTTTCCAGAAGGGACCCGATCCCGGGATGGCTCCCTCCGACCCTTCCATCGGGGAGTGGCCCTTTTGGCGATGAGTGCGGGCGTCCCTATCGTGCCGGCCGCCATCACAGGAAGCGACCGGAGCCTTCCGCCGGGATCGGCTTTCCCCCGCCCCGGACCAATGACCGTTTCCTTCGGCCCCCCGGAATGGCCCGAATCCGTCCCATCCGATCCTTTTTCAAAAAAGTCCGAGAGCCTGAGACTATCCGAACGGGTCTACGAGAGGGTCCAATCCCTCCTGTCAGAATCCCGGCCTCTCCGGGACAGGAGACCGTAAACCCGAACACCTCTCGGGATCCATCATTCCCCCCGTTCAGGGATCCGGAGGAACGGGTC
>DAIBTC010000194.1 GCA_027415345.1 Nitrospirota bacterium | reverse complement strand
GACTGCTCATCTCAGTTCTCCTCCCTGACTGACCTTCATTTATTCCGGATCCAGGCCGGCCTTCCTTGCCCCTGACCTTCCCGGACCCTCCTTCCTTCTTGGCTTCCATTCCTCCGCAGCAGAAGGAGGCTCCCCGAAACCGGCCTCTTATGCCACAGAGGGGGCAGGCCCTTCCCTGCCGAAGAAGCCGGAGTTCCCAGAAGCCCCGTGAGTCTTTCCGATCCGCTCCAGAACAATGTCCAGCAAATCACCCCCCCAAGAGATGTCCTTCCGGTCATAGCCCACGACATGGCGGGCCACCAGGCTCTCTCTCACGGACTCCCTGTCGAGCCCGAAAAGATCCATCAAGGCCTGGGCGATTTCCCGGGCATATCGCGCCAGATCCCCATGATGGTGACCCATCCCTTTTTTTAAAGGCAGCCGGGGTTCAAGCCTCCCCAAAAAGGCTTCGTAGTCATGGTCGGGCTCTGTAATCGGGACACTTTTGGCCCAGGAGAGGGCCTTGTCGTAGACGGTTTTTTCGACCGCGAATCCACGGATCCCCTTTGCCAGAGGATCCCCGTGGTTTTTCGTCAGGACGAGGGCCGTTCGCGGGCAGAGGAAAAATTGCAAAAATTCCTCTTCGGCCCCGGAAGATTGGAGGTACTCCCAGACCGAGAGGACCTCGCAGGAAAGTTTCCCGGGATTTAGATCCCACCGTTCGAACATCTCGAGGGCCTGAAAGGGATCCACGGGAATCCGCGTCCCCTCCTGATCGATAAAGAATTTTGAGTTGACAAGAACTTCAACATTATGGTCCGCATAATAGGCCTCGGCCAGGGCCTCGTATCCGGTCAGGGAAATCGTCACGGCAACCTCCTTCCATGGAGGATCAAGGGTAAGGATTGATGAATGAATGCCCCTTTGTACCTAACAGGAACCGACCTCACCTCAGCAACAGGGGCAATGGGCATTGTCTCCTTCTCTCAGGTCACACCGCGTGTTCTGTCAGCCATGCGCCATCTCGTGATGGGCGAAGACCGACTTGAGAAGGGGATCAAGTGAATGAAATGGAACTGCCATCTTCTTTCGTCCCGCTCCGGGGGAAGCGACCGAGACCAGATCGCCCAGCGAGAGCAGTCCCACCAGGCGGCCCTTTTGGTCGACGACAGGAAGGCGCCGGACTTCATGCTCCCGCATGAGATCGAGAGCCGTCTCCACCGGATCGTCAGGATGGCAGGTCCAAAGCTTCTGTCCATGGATGACGTCCTGGACGCGGAGCTCCCAGAGGGACTTGTGATTGAGAAAGGACGACATGGAGATATCCCGGTCGGTCACGATTCCCACGGCCTTTCCCTGGGAATCCACCACCGGCAAGCTCCCGATGTTGTCCGACCACATGGCATTGGCCACCGAAGCCAGGGTTGAATCGGGATGTGTGGATTTCACCTCTTTGGACATGATCTCCCGGACATCCATCACCACTCCTTTCAGAAACTTGTTTCATTTTGCCCGGGGAAGGAGAGATCGTCCCCGAAGGCGGGAGCCATCCTTCGGATGGCTTTATTTTCCCTGGCCTTCCGGCCCCGCCCCATCCGGATCATCTCCAGGACGAGGTCCAGAAGCATTCCTCCATGCATGACCTCCCACTCTCCGAAGGACCGGCTGGAACGAGGATGCATCAAATAGCGCCAGACCTTCCGGCTCTCGACTCCGAAAAGAAGGATCAGCTCTTTTGCGATCTCGACCGAATACCGAAGAAGCTCCACATCCGTCTTCCAGTTTCCCGGGAGGAGAAGCATCCGGGGGTAGAGGGTGATCAGAAATTTTTCGAAGTCGTACTCCCGACCCACAACCGGTGTCTGCATTGCCCGGAGGGAGGCCTGCTCGAAAACTTCGGTATGAATGGCAAAGCCCCGGATCCCCTCCCGCAGCCAGGGACCCTGAAAGCGATTGAAAACCAGCACGGTATGGGGAGAGGGATGGACAACAAGAAATCCCAGCGCTTCCGCCTCAAGAAGGAGATCCCACACCCGGGTGAAGTCACGGACAGGAGAGAGCTTTTTCTCTCCCTCCCATTCTCGCTCCGGAAAGCCAGTTGAGCCTTCCCTTACCCTTTCGATCTTCATTCCCGATTCGAAGGAGTCCGAGGACGGAGTCTCCTCCCTCCTGTCTCCGGAACCGATGGCAGGCCGAGGAGCCTTTGGCCCATTGAGTCCGATCACCTCTTCCTCCCTCCCTGGAGATTGGGACATGCGGGCTGTTCCCTGCCCTTACAGGTTGAAGACCTGTTACAACAGAAGGGCGATCAGACCCTTCTCCGAAACCATCGCGGAATTTTTCAGG
>DAIBTC010000193.1 GCA_027415345.1 Nitrospirota bacterium | reverse complement strand
GTCCCCGATCGAGACGAACCCCCCCACGTGACGATGGGCAAAGGTGATCTCGGGTTTCTTGATGAGACGGGCGGCAATGTTGTGGGCCACGACCCGGGCCTGGCGGACGGCGGTCTGGGCGGTGGGCGGGTAGGGCTTCTGCTCGAAGGGATCGATTGCGTGGGCATTGTCGCCCAGGATCCAGACATGGTCCATCGTCCGGGCCTCAAGGGTCGAACGGACAATGATCCGTCCCGAGGGATCCTTGTCGAGGGGAAGTTCCCGGACCAGGGGGTTGGTCTTGACGCCAGCTGACCAGACCAGCGTCGAGCCGCGGAAACAGGCCCCCGAGCTCAGCCGGATGGTGGTGCCGTCCCAGGAGTCAAGACGGGTTCCGAGAAGGACCTCGATCCCGATCGACTCCAGGCGCCGGATGGCCTCGACCGAGAGCTTCTCCGGGAGGGAGGGCAGGATCCGGGAAGTCGCCTCCACCAGGACCACACGGATCTCCTCCTTCGAAATCCTTCGGCCAAAGTCCCGCAGGAGTTCCCGGTGGGTGTATTCGTAGATCTCGCCGGCAAGTTCCACCCCGGTCGGACCAGCTCCCACCACCACGAAAGTCAGAAGCCCCCGTTTGACCTCGGGATTCTCCTCCCAGTAGGCCTGCTCGAACTTTCGGATGATGTGGTTGTTGACGCGGGTGGCGTCCTCAAGATTCTTGAGGGTGAAGGCCTGGCGCTCGAGCTCCTGGTTTCCGAAGAAGTTGGTCTCGGAGCCCAGGGCGATCACCAGGTCGTCATAGGGAAGGGAGCGGTGGGTCGTAAGCACCTGCCGGTTCTCGAGGTCGATTCCTTCGACCACCCCCACATGGGCATGGACCCGGGTCTTCCGGAAAATCTTGCGGATGGAATGGGCGACATAGCGGGGTTCGAGGGCCCCGGTCGCCACACTGTGGAGCATGGGTGTGAAGAGAAAGTAGTTCCGGCGGTCGACGACAGTGACCCAGACGTCGGGACGCTGTTTTCCCAAAAACCTGGAAAGATACACTGCCGTATAAAGCCCGCCGAACCCGGCTCCCAGAATCAGGATCCGGTAGGGCTTTTCCGCCTCTGCCTGTGTGGTCATCCTCCGCCCCCCTGGACTCGATCGCTCATTTACGGCTTAGGAAAAAGCCGTCTCTCATGATTCTAACCGGAAGGGGGGATCGGATCAAAAAATCCTGACGCCGGGACCCCGGGCCTCCTCCCCCCTAAGAACCGCGATTGACTGAAGGAGGTTGGGGAAGAAAAACAAGAAACCCCTTGTCGTTTCAGGTAAAATAGCAGGTGTCGAAGCCAACTATTTACCCACCCGAAGGGTGAAACGAAAGGGGCGACTTCATGGTACGACAACACGTTCTTCCCTTCAAGCTCGAATCGACCAACGACACCATGACATCCCAGGCGGGTCTGGTCCTGTTCGGGGAGTTTCTTCACTCCCTGGATCTGAAAAGGGAGATTGACCGGGCCTTTGGAATTCCGGGGAGCGGGGCGGGATATCCGGCCTCGGCCTATGTTCTTCCGCTTTTGCTGATGCTGAATGGAGGAGGACGGAGCCTTTCGGATCTTCGGATGATCGGGCGGGATGCGGGGCTCCTGTCCCTTCTGGGAATCGATGCAGTTCCCTCGACGGACGCCTTCGGACGCTGGCTCAGACGGATGGGCGGAAAAGGTCCGGGACTCTCGGCGCTGGAGAGGGTGATCGACCGGGTCGTCACCGTTTTGGGAAAGAGGCTGCGGAGACGCAGGAGAAAGGCGGGAGGAGCCCCTGTCCGGGAGGTCACCCTCGATATCGACGCGAGCCAGATCGTGGCGGAGAAGGAAAAGGCCCACTGGACCTATAAAGGAGAGAAAGGATACATGCCCCTGGTGGGACATGTGCGGGAACTCTCCGGGATGGTGGTCCATGAGGAGTTCCGGGACGGGAACGTCTCCCCGGGAACCGGCCATGTGCCGTTTCTGAAAGACTGCCTCCGACGGCTTCCGGACGGGGTCCGGGTCACACGGTTTCGGGCGGACAGCGCCAGCTACCAGGCCGAGGTGTTCAACCTGTGTTTCGAAAAAGGCATCCGGTTCGTGGTCGGAGCCGACCTGGATGCGGCGGTTCGGGCGGCGATCGGGATGATTCCCGACACCGCCTGGCGCCCTTACCGGGACGGCCACATCGCCGAGACAGTGCACACCATGAACAAAACGCACAAGGCCTTCCGGCTGATCGTGGTGAGGAAGCGGGTCCAGGGATCTCTTCCGGGTCTTCCGACGGAGCCTCCTGCCTTCGAGACCCGGTACAAGGTGCTGGCGACGAATCACAAAGAGATCCCCGAATGGGTCG
>DAIBTC010000192.1 GCA_027415345.1 Nitrospirota bacterium | reverse complement strand
GCTCTTTGGTATCTGCAGACTCTTATGCCCAGTGATCCCACAAAATCCCGGAGAGGCTTCCTATCGGGATCGTTCAGTGGTACCGGCGCCGGGGTTCTATCTCCCTGAATGGGAGCACTTTTTTGAGGGGACAGCCCCTCATTGTCCCCTCGTTCCGGAAGGCCTTTGTCCCCTCAAAGACAGTTTTTGAAATGAAGGGGACAAGGCACCGGACCGGTGCCAGGAAACGGCACGCACGCTGGATTTCCTCCCACCCCCACAGGGTGCGTGCTGTGTTAAGTCCCGAAGAGGGGTTCGGGGAGTATCCCCGAGGTCTCTTTCCTGGCTGGACTCGAGTCCCTTAAAAGAGAGACGATTCTCTTTCCTTCTCCCCTCCTCCACCTTTTCATGGTGTGGGAAGCCAGCCCGTCCGAAGCGCAGTTGCCGGGACGATAGACCAGTCCCCTGGCGGACGGAACCCTCAAAGTTCCGGGAGCCGGTGCGGAAGGCGGCAAGCGGAGCAGGGCGAGTTGAAACCGGGGGGGAGATATGAAAACCAAAGATTGGAAAAATGACGGGGTGTTAGTCTCTAACGGGAACGCCGGTCCCTGATCATCTCTGCGACTTCCCTGGCAGAAAGTCCCATCTTTCTGGCCAGGGCCTCGACGTCTTTCCAGTTCCAGGGTGCGGACTTTTCCATCAGGGCATCGAAATGCTTGATGGAAACGTTCCCCAGCACAAGGTCGAACAAGAGGGGGCCAGGAACAAGGAGGGGCGGTGCATCTTCATCAGAAGCTATTCCTTTTGCTTTCCAATGGCCTCCTGGAATCAGGGAAGGACGGATCCACACCGGAACGACATGTTATGGCATCGTCAATGGCGAATCTTCTGTCTTAAGTGGGGCATCCTTCCCGTATGCCGATGGAATGCACGATATCTCAAGAAAAAAGGCGAGTCTTACGTTTCCTTTTTCAACAGTTTTTGTCTGGGTCGGGAGGCATCCTTCGGAGCCAGGTAACTGTCTCCCTCCAGCATGATGCAGTCGGCTCCTTGGCGGAGCCGGTCGATAGTGGCGGCTCCCAACAGGCGATTGGGGAAAGCCTCGCCCCATTCCTCGAAGTGTAGCTACAAAGGCACGGGCGAGGGGATCCGGTCGTGAGGAGGGCGTCCTGTTGAAGGCCGCCCGCTGATGAATCTGATCTTCGACCCAGAGAACCTCAAGAATCGAGGTCACCTTATTTTTACTCCTCGGTCGGGAGGAGCAAGGCAGCGTTCACGCCTAGGAAAGAGATTGGACTGAATCCGTCTCCAGATCGCGCTTATTTCCATCGGAACTCCTGGGAAGGGGGTGGGAAGTATGATGGAAATATTATCGCATAACGAATGAGTTGTTCCCTCAATTGACACCGTGAAAAAGTCTCTCTTGCCTTAAAGCCGACTCTAAGGTTTATCCTGATCTTAGGAAAAGATTTTCCGACGACTTTTCGGAGCGTCCGATAGAAAGGATTTCTTCCTCTTTTTCGGAGAAATCCGTCATTCAGTTTGAAAAGATGATCCTTGGAGAGGAGTCCCGAATGAATACCGCATATCATTCCGTTTCTGGATCGTGGAGCGAAGAACCTTCCAAACTCCCGGACCGTCGGAGAATCCGTGTACATATTGGAGGATTACACTGTTCGCTGTGCACGGGAACTCTCGAAAAAGCCTTGGGGAAACGGACCGGTGTCCACAAGGTTGCGGTAAGTCTGACGCATGAACAAGCCCTTGTGGAATTCGATCCCACGATGGCCGATGCCGGTGATCTGCTCCGGACCTTCACCGACCTGGGCTACACGATTTCCGATCCCCGCGCGTTCCGTCCGCTCGATGAGGAGGAGAAGGTTTTGGTCATCGAGCGCAACCGGTTCCTGACTTCACTGGCGATGAGCATCGTCGCCATGGGGTTTGTCGGTTATCCGGTCAGCAGCCCCTGGTTTCCCCTGTGTGTATTTTCCCTGACCAGCCTTGTCCTTTTTTCGTTTGTCGTGTTGCGAAGCTTTGGTCTGCGTCAAGCCTTGACGGGTTCGGCGTTTCTCTCCCTTTTAGGTGCCGGAATTTATATCCTGAAGTTGCGAGGGTTCTTCGGTCCGGCTCTTCCTTGGTTGACCGGAGTCCTCGCCCTGTTCGCAATTTTCGTTATCGGGCGGCATATTGTACGCATGGCCTTCAAGGCTCTTCTGAGAGGCATCCTCAACCAGCATGTGCTGGTTGAGGCGGGAGCCTTTGCGGGGCTTGCAGGAGGCTTGTTCGGCCTGGCCTTCCATCCACAGAACTATCCTACGGAAGCCTTTTTTGCGGTCTCCGTCATGGTGCTCAGTTACCACATCTTTTCCGAATGGCTGTCGCTGGTCGTAAAGACCCGCAG
>DAIBTC010000191.1 GCA_027415345.1 Nitrospirota bacterium | reverse complement strand
GTCCGCTGGTACTGCCTCCGGTGGCGGATCGAGGACTGGCACCGGGTCCTCAAGTCGGGCCTCTAGGTCGAGGCGCTCGCGCACGAGACCGCTCTTCGTCTCGAACGGGCCGTCGCGCTCCGTCTGGTCATCGGTTGGCGCATCATGCTCATGACGCTATTGGGACGGGAGCAGCCGGATCTTCCCGCTGGAGAGCTCTTCACGATAATCGAACTGACGGTCTTGCAGACCTTCGCCAAGAGAAGCAATCTCAAGCCTCCGGAGACCATCGGCGAGGCCGTCCGCCTCGTGGGGCGTCTGGGAGGGCACCAGGGACGCAAGAACGATCCGCCTCCGGGCCATATGGCGATCTGGAGCGGATATGGCAGGCTCCAGGACCTCTGCCTGGGCTTCGAGCTCAACAGCGGGTGAAAATTTGGCTAAAATTAAGCTTCAGGTGACTTGTGGGGAATAGGCAGGGCTAGGTATCCCGTGACCACACCGGAAACGCCCACCGCGAAATATCCTGCGAATTCGTTGATGCCGGTGGCAAAACCTCTCTGTTCGGGTCGGGTGATGTCGATCTTGCTGGTGACCGTCATGGTCCACGCCAGGGCCTGGTTGACGCCGAGGAACACGTTCGCCCCGACGATCCACCACCAGTCGGGCGCCCACAGGATCAGAAACGGCACCGGGAGTCCGAAGCACCACCCCAGAATCAGGACCGGTTTCCGCCCGATCCGGTCGGCCAGTGTTCCTCCCGCGAAATTAAGGACACTTTTGACGAGCCCGAAGGAAAAGATAAAAGACAGGAGAAAAAGAATGGAGGAGGGAGCGACGCCGAAATCCCGATGGGCCAGACTCGGGAGGACATTCCGTTCCATCCCGATCATGAGGCCCACAAAAAAAACCTGGAGAATCTGGTGCAAAAATTGACCCAGGTTGACCCGGATTCCCCGACGGTAAGGCCGTTCCCCCTCGCCCATCGGATTCGCCTCATTTCCTCCATGAGGACCGGGGACCTTGCCCCGCTTGCGGCCTGTCTCCAAAGTCGGCTCTTCCTCCTCCCGGATTCCTCCCTTCAACGACATTCTCCCCGGTTGACGGCAACGATCCGCTCCATCTCCCCGGGCGGGGGCGGAATATCGGAAAGGATCGCGCGGACGAAGGACTCCCGGGCCGGGGAGGAGAGGAGGGGGTTGGTGCGCTTTTCGAATCCGAAGGTCGAAGAAGGCTTTCCCGAGAGGCCCTTCCCGCAGACAGAACCGGACGTATGCGCCGGATAAATCTCGATGTGGTCCGGAAGGGGGAGAATCTTCTCCTGGAGGCTGTCGAAAAGCTGTCCGGCCCATTCTTCGGAATGGCCCCCCAAGTCCGGGCGGCCGACCGCCCCCACGAAGAGGGTGTCTCCGGTTATCGCAAACCAAGGCTCATCGCCCCTTCTCCGATCGGTGACCAGGAGGCAGAGACTGTCCGGGGTATGACCCGGTGTATGGATCACCCGGATTCCCACGTTCCCTGCTTCGATGAAATCGTTGTCGCGAAGCGGATGGAACGGGAATCGGACCAGCGAGGCGTTGCTTTCGTGGAGGGCGTATTTGGCACCCGCCCTCTCCGCAAGGTTCCGCCCCCCCGAATAATGATCCGCATGGACATGCGTGTCGATCACATGGGTGATGGAGACATTTTCCCTTCGGGCAAGCTCGACGAACATCTCTTCGTCTCCGGCCACCACATCTACCGCCACCGCCTTCCCCAGTGTGGCGCACCCCAGAAAATAGGACAGGGAGGATTCTTTGGTGCAAATCTGTCTGAAAAACATATCTTCTCCTTCACGTTAAAGTATCGCCGCCTTTCCCCCGACAATCCCGAACAGACCGGTCGCCTTGCCCTATCGGGCCAAGAAAAGACCCCGCGCCCGCCATTCCGCAACCCCGTCCTCCAGACGCACGGCGTCGAATCCCTCCTGAGCCAGTATGCCCACCGCCTCCCTGGCCATCAGACAGAAGGGTCCCCGGCAATAGGCCACGATCATCCGGTCGCCCGGAAGTTCCGCAATCCTCTGCTTCAATTCGGGCAGAGGGATGGAAAGAGCGCAGGGAATATGGGCCGTTTGATACTCGGCCAAAGGGCGGACATCGAGGACGACGACTTCGCCCTTTCGGGCCTTCCGAAGCAATTCCCGGCCCGAGACCGGAGACAGCTCCCGGGGATTTGAAAGCAACGTTTTCATTGTCGTCTGGAGTTCCTGGAACCGCTCTTCGGCCAGCGTCCGAAGAGCCACCCAAAGGTCCGCCACATGCTCGTCGGAGAGCCGGTAAAACATGTTCTTGCCGCCCCGTCGCCATGAAACCAGATTCGCCCCTTTGAGCTCCTTCAGGTGGCCGCTGGCAAGCTTGATCGA
>DAIBTC010000190.1 GCA_027415345.1 Nitrospirota bacterium | reverse complement strand
CGGGAGGAGAGCTCGGTCAGATTGGTCGTCGTATAGAAGGCGCTGTCCATGACGAAGCAGTAAGGCTCTTCCGTCTCGTTCACAGACGCCAGGAACGACTGGATCGTCTCCCGGAAGGTCTTCTTGTCGGCGGCATTCCCGGAGAGGGGCTCGACCCAGAGCGGGATGCGGGAGTTGCCGATCGTGATCATGTTCAGCACGAACTGTTTGAGATCATCGCGGTGGTCCTTGGAGTATCCGTGGGTGATGGTGATGACAAAAGGCTGTTCGTCCTCCTCGGCCGCTTCGATCTCCAGCCGCTCCACCCTGTCGTCGTCCCCCTCGAGACGGGCTTTTTTGAGGGCCTCCTCCCGCTCCCTGAGCCGCTTCTGGCGCGCGACGCTATCGGGATACTCCCCGTAGAGGGAGAAGGATGTGGAGTCGAGACGCAGGATGCGAAAGAGATCGCCCAACTCCTGGCCGAACTTCTTGCGAAACGGGCGGTCCATCGAGGCCACCTTCTGGAGGGCTTGGGAGGCGACATGAAAATAAACGGCGCTTGTGCCCGCCTCAAAGAGATCGTCGAGGGCCCGACCAAGGGAGGCATCATTGAAGTGCTCCGCACTAAGAACGCGGGGTTCCTCCTCCCCCGGCTCGGGGAGGTCAAGGATCGTCGGGGGAGACTCGATCCCAGAGTTCGTCGTATGGCTCCGAAAGAGGTGCTCGACCGGCTTGCCGTCAAAGAACTGCGGGTGCATGTACAACGGCCGGGAGACAAAGCCCAGGGCATTGATGATCATCGCTTTGACGGCATTGCCGCAGGAGACGATCCGCTGGGGAGCGGGAGGAATGAGCCTGTCGATGACCTCGACAAGTCCGATCGCATCGATGACACCGGCCACAATGCCCAGATGGTCGAGTCTCCTGATGTTCTGAGGGTTGGAGTGACGACGCATGACAGAGCTCTCCTGAATGTGGGAGGAGGAAGAAACCATTCGTTGAGACCCAAGTCTAGCAAACGCCGCTTCATGTGTCCAGTCCCCATAAGATATTGTGATTTAATAGTTTTCCTGTGACCCAGAAGAGGTATAAAATAATCATTCACAGTCAGTCACTTAAATTCATGCGATGACGCCATCGAGAACTGGGGAATGTGGGTTGTAACTTTTGCATCTTAAGACAACCGGCTCCGGCAATCCTTCATTCAAAGGAAGCGGTCACCCTTGTGCCTCGAATGAGCGCCCCTTCGAACGTCCCCCGCATCGTGCCACCCGGCAATGATTTCACCGTTTCCGGGACATCCGGGAGCCTTTGGCCCCCTCCCGGCCTTTGGGGGCCTCTTTCATGGCGGAGTCGAAGAAGACCCGGATCAGCTCGTCCATGGTCTCCACCGGATGGATTGTGAGGTCGCGTTTGACCTCGTCGGGAAGTTCGACGGTATCCTTCAGGTTCTTGGCGGGGAGATAGATGGTCGTGATCCCCGCCTCCCTCGCCCCGATCAGCTTCTCCTTGATGCCCCCCACCGGAAGGACCCTCCCCGACAGGGAGATCTCTCCGGTCATGGCCACGGTTGAAGGGACAGGGATCCCGGTGGCCAGGGAGAGGATGGCGGTGGTCATGGTGATGCCCGCCGAAGGGCCGTCCTTGGGGATGGCCCCCCCCGGCACATGGATGTGGATCTCGTCCTTCGAAAAGAACTCGGGCGGGATCCCGAGGGTTTTGGAGCGGGACTGGGCAAAGGACAGCGCCGTCCGCGCCGACTCCTTCATCACGTCGCCGAGCTGCCCCGTCAGGATGAAGCCCTTGGAGCCGGGGATCGCCACCGACTCCACAAAGAGCACCTCTCCCCCGTTGGGGGTCCAGGCCAGCCCCGTCACGATCCCCGGGCCACTCTTTCTCAGGCGGGTCTCCGGCTCGATATATTCGTTGCCGAGATAGCGGGCAAGATCCGTCCCCTTCACGACGATCTTCTTTTTCCGCGACTGAAGGGCCCGGTCCCGGACGACCTTCCGGAGAATCGAGGTGATCTTCCGGTCGAGGTTTCTGACGCCGGCTTCCCGGGTGAACTCCCGGATGATCTTCTTGAGCGTCGCATCGGGAAGGTCGAACTCCCGGGCCTCGAGCGACAGCTCCCCCATGGCCCGGGGGATCAGATGGCTGCGGGCGATATGGAGCTTTTCCTCCCAGGTGTATCCCGAGAGCGGGATGAGATCCATCCGGTCGAGAAGGGGGGGAGGAATCGTCTGGGCCACGTTGGCGGTGGTGATGAAGAAGACCCGGGACAGATCGAAGGCCAGATCGAGGTAGTGGTCGCGGGCCTCCAGCCGGGCGTCGTCAGAGCCAGCCGTGGCGTGCAGCTGGCGCCCGATACCACGCTCGATGCAGTGCTCGACGACGACTTCGACATGGTCGTGTTGCCGGG
>DAIBTC010000018.1 GCA_027415345.1 Nitrospirota bacterium | reverse complement strand
CCTTGGATCACAAAGAGCTCCTCCTCCACTATCAGCCGCAGGTCAACCTGACCAACGGAACGATCTTAGGCCTTGAGGCCCTGGTCCGCTGGAACCACCCCCAAAAGGGCTTGATCCTTCCCGGATCCTTCATCGAAACAGTCGAAGCTATGCCACTAATCTCACGTCTGGGCCGATATGTCCTCGATACGGCCATGACCCAGCAGGAAGAATGGGATAGGAGTGGGCTAAAGGTCAGGATCAGTGTCAATATCGGAGCCCGGCATTTCTTGTCAGGATCCTTCCGGAAGGATCTGGAAGAGCTTCTCTCCGTTCACGAGAGCAGAAGGCAGACTCCGGAGAGAATGGTGATCGAAATCACAGAAACCGAAACTTTCCGGGATCTTCTCCTTGTCCAGGAGATGGC
Source organism: Nitrospirota bacterium (assembly GCA_027415345.1). Taxonomy (GTDB): domain Bacteria; phylum Nitrospirota; class Leptospirillia; order Leptospirillales; family Leptospirillaceae; genus UBA4572. The sequence continues at coordinate 18,977 of DAIBTC010000018.1, read as the reverse complement.
GGAATTCTGCCGTGATCGAGGGTTTTTCCTGAGCCTCGACGACTTCGGGACAGGTCAGGCCTCCCTGACCGCTCTTCAGAAAATGCCTGTGAGCGAGATAAAGGTGGATCGGGGTTTCGTCCGGAGAATCCTGCAAAACGAAAAGGACCGTGCCATCGTTGCCAGTCTTTTGGCCGCTGGACAGATGATGGGGATTGATGTCGTGGCGGAAGGTGTAGAGACCGAAGAGGAAGGGAGAATCCTTGTCGGAATGGGATGCCGCTGGGGTCAAGGGTACGCCATCTCCCCGCCGCTTTCCCCGGAGCAGGTTCCTGGCTGGATCGGGAGTTGGTCTCCCCCTCCTTCCTGGATTGACGGAGCAGTCTTCTGACACCGGCCTCAAATGCAAAAAAAAAGGCAGGGCTTCCCCTGCCTCTCTCTTGCCTCTGACCGTGGACCTAGCCTGGTCCTTCCGGAAATTGCATTCCAGGTTATCGGGCGCGGCTGTCTGTCTTCAGCTTCTTGATGGCCGCCGAAAGCTTGTCGAACTTCTCCGCGCTGTTGTCGCGGACCGTCAGGTTCGCATCCTCATGGCCCGCATAGGAGCAGAAGGCCATCGTGTAGCAGGCAGTGCCTCCCCGGATAATCTTGAGGGAGAGATTTGCATAGTGACAATGGACTCCCACAAAGAGACAGGCATCAATCTTGTTGTGCCAGATGGTCAGGTTCGGATGGTTCGGGTTGATTTCGAACTCCGGCTCGATCTTGGGATATTTGGGGCGGTAGTCGGCCATCGGAATGATCCGGATATTGTTGGACTCCGCACATCGAAGGACGGCATCGGCCACCTTCCGGGTTTTTTCGGACCATTGCCAGAGAACGAGGGGACCAGGAAAGAAGGTCGGGACCTTGGCGGTCGCAAGCTTCCGGGCAGCGGTTTCAATGGCTTCCTCTTCGGAAGCGGGGATCCCTTCGATCAGGGCCCATCCCGGTTCGGGGGGAGGAACGCCCATGGAAATGGCGGCGGGGGGGAGAATACCTTCCGGTCCGGGAAGCACTTTATAGGTCGTCACGAAAACTCCTCTCTGTGAAGCTTTGGTGTCAAAAAACAAAATGGCCAAATTTGGTCTTGGGATCTTATCATGGTTCCATTTTTGCGGTCAATTCCACCGACGGATTCCCGGAACCCTTCCTCCCACGCCAAAACGGGGTCAGGAGGGTTCCGTCTCCTGGTTTCTGTGAACGAAATGGTCCTGTCGGCTCACTCCGACATCGGAGACGTACATGATGCCGGAGTAGCGTTCGAAAAGGGGGGTCAGCCCCTCCAGGATCAGTTCGACCTGCTCCTCCCGGACAACGGTCATCAGAAGGGCCAGACTGCTTGTTTCGTTGAAAATCAGATTCCCTTCGTAGAAGCCGCTGTGGCCCATTCCCGACACATTGGGGACGATGGTGTATCCCGTCACCCGGACACGGGCCAGGAGATCGCGGACAAAGGGCAGCCGTTCCCCGCTCACGATGATATCCACCTTTTTCATGGGATAAAGCCGGGCTTTTTCCATCAGGAGGTCCTTTCTTCATTGGGAGTAGAGGACAAATCGACGGGCCGCCAGAGCCCCGCGGGGTCGTAGCGGAAGAATTCGCGTTCTGAGGGATCCGCCACCAGCAGCCTCACCCACTCATTCTTGAGAAGCCTCCGGAGAACGGGATTGTTGTCGATGATGCGCTTCAGGGTCTCCCGGGGAGACTCGACAAGGACAGAAAGGCGCACGGGCTCATGGAAGAGACGGTCACCCTCGCGAATCGTCTGATGGGGAAGACCAGGGAGAAGATCACTTTCGTTTCCCCACATGACACCGAAATTGCCGGTCACGTTATGGTAGATCTTGTTCCCCCCTCCGAATCGTATCCCATCGAGCGCCGAGAAGTAGTGTTCCGCATTGATCCACTGACCGACCACGAGGGGACCCGTCAGGATCGCCTCGAGATCCCGCCCTGTCGGGTCGAGCGCCGGATCGTAGGAATGAAGGAAGGCCCGTCCGGAAAAGTCGAAGGAGACGTTGGCCAGAGATCGGGTTCCCACAATGAACCAGGAGTTTCCCGAAAGTCCCCACTCCGGCCGTACCTCGCTGATATCGCAGGATCTCTGAAGAAGAAGGGGGGCGGTCCGGGCCGGCTCCGCCCCCCCCGAAATCCGGGGAAGATCTCGCAGTCGCTCGGCTCCCGCAAGCCTTCCCGCCTCCTCGAGATCCCGCCACAGACGCTTGAGGTCCCTCCGATGGGTCAGGGGGACCGATTCGAGATCGAAGAAGACGACCCTGTCGGTGACCGTATTGTGCTCCCCGGCAAGAAAATGGGAATCGTAGGGAATGTCGATTCCCCGTTTCCGAAGAAGGTCCCGGACTGCCGGACTGTTGGCCATTTCGACAAAGACCCGGGCATTGGGAATCCCCCGGTTCCCGCCGCAGGCCCCGCAGTCGAGGGCCGATTCATAGGGATTGTTCAGGGATTCGGAGCCGTGGCCGCATATCAGGACAAGACGAGAAAAGTTTTTGGTCAGCCCGATCATCCGGAGGCTGTTCTCGATGTAGAAGGCCTGTTCCTCTGTCGAGAACCCCATCGTCATGATCGTCTCGAGAAGGACCCGTGTACGCCGGGTGTTGACCAGGTAAAGGGTCCGCAATTTCCGGAGAAGATCTGCCTCCTGGGCCAGGTTGATTCCCAGCTCCTCCCGAGCCCGGGCTCCCAGCCTCTCGAGTGACCGGCCCTCTTCCAGGGATTTCTGCCGGAGTTCCTCCACCGTCTCGGCCGAAATGGAGCGGGTGTGGGGCCCCAGGAGATCGAGACAGGCCTTGCGGATCCGGGCATGCTGCTCCGCCTCGATCATGGCCAGGGCCTCGGGTTCCGTTACCTTCGCCACGGTCAGAGCGGTTGCGATTTCCGGAAGGAAGAGTTCACGGACAATGTCGGTGGCCCTTCTGACCCAGGAGGGAAAGAAGCTTCGTCCCACGAAAGGAAAGAGATAGAACCACCCGAGGGCTTCGACCAGGACATAGGGGGTGATGACATGGTCCTTGAGCTCATGGAAAAGATGGATGAGGGAGCGGATCTTCTGCTGACGGAGAAAGTGGCGGTCCGCCCGTTCGATTTCATAGGCGCGGGGAAGCTCCCGGACCCGATGGCGCGGATTCAGTAGAACCGGTGCCTGGGTCTGGCCGAAGGTCTTCTGAAAGGGCTGGAAACGGAAAGGAATTCCGAAAAAGCCGGCCATTCCGTAGGTCGAATACCCTCCCATCGCTTCGACATGGCGTCGAAGCCGCTCGGAACGGACATCGATACAGAAAAGAACCTGGGCCGTGGGCCGGACTCCTTCCAGGGAAGGGACCAGCGTCCCGGAGTCACGCCAGGGGTTAACCTTCTGGAGCAGCCCTTTTTCGAGGTGGAGTTCAAGAGCCTGTTGCCAGACTTCCTGACGCCGGCTCCTGTCGAAGGAGTCGAGGTGGTTTTCAAGGAGAACCCAGGACTCGGGCTCAAGAGCACCGACCTCTTCCGGGGAGAGCCCCAGACACTGGGCCACGTGAAAGAGGCGGCCCGAACGGCTCCTTTCCCCTCCTTCGGCCCGGAGGGAATCGACCCATTCCGTCCTCAGGCGGGAGAGTTCATGCCAGAGAGGATCCCCGGGAGGAGGAAGGCGGTTTCCGAAGCCCCCGAGGAGGGCCTGCCAGCCCGGAGGTGTCCCATGCCGCAAAAGGAAATGTCGGGTGGCACCCTCTTCCCGGTGTTTTCCAATCCACTCCCGGACGGCGGAAAGAGTTCCCGGGATCCCGAGTTTCGTCCGGCAAACGTGGTCGACAACGGCCTGTTCTAGAAAGAGCCTGACAGCAAGCACCATGACAAGGTCGACAGGATGGGCCTGGGACCAGGGATCGTCATTTTTCCCCGACCGCCATTTGACATAGCCCAGCCACCCTGGAAGGGCCACCACATGACGTTCGAGGTAATCGGTCAGACCATCCCGGGGAATTTCCATTGCATTGATGGCCCCGATCAGGGTGTCCTCCGGATTTTCAGGAAGGAAGGGGAGATCCCTGAAGGCCTCCGAAAGTCCCCAGTAAAGGATTTCCCGGTCATGAACGCAGACGGATCGCCAGGACCTGTAGAATCCTCTCTCTCTGTGGGGAAGGTTCCAGGCGGACACCCCTTCGTCAAGAAATGCCGAAAGCCACTTGATGAGCAGATGGTCGACACGGGGAGCCCACTGTCCTCCATCGATTCCATCGATCCATTCAAGAAGGGTGAGCGATGGACCCGGACGGGGAACGAATTCCACCGAAGGATCCGACCATGACGTTGCCGGAAGCCTGGACCTCACAGCCTGTCGGCAAGATTCCCAGAGTCTTTTCAGGTAGGCAGCCTCGGGATCGCCCCCTCTCTCGGAGGCCATCCGGAGTCCATGGGCCCTCCGGATTTCGGGGAGAAGGTCTTTCCTCAATCGAAAAAAAGCAGGGCGCCCCTCCATGATCACCGGATCAGAGGGAGCAGGAGAATCCCACTCATGGACAAAGTGGGACATGACAAGATCCACCAGCCTCCGGGTCTCCCCTCCTGAGCTCAGGGAGATTTTTTTCCGGAGCCCCGGATTTTTCAGAAGGAGGACCGATTCGAGATCGATGTATTCCAGGCGTCCCCGTTCGAGAAGATCCGTCCAGTCCCGGACCGGGAAGACCTCTCGACTCCCGAAAAGCTGGGCGGCCTTCCTCACAGCCTCGAAAAAGGGAAGCTCCTCGAGTTCGTGAAGGGGATTGTGGTGAATGAAGTTGGTCATCCTGTAGACGAAGGACAGGGATTCGCCTGCAAGCTCGACATGGGACCTGAGACCGATCCTCTGTCCGTCCGTCACCCCCGACAGGTCCCATTGGCGAAGGGAAGCTCTCTTCATCGTCCTATTTCCCCCCACCAAGGCCGAAGGTCCCCAGAAGGTCGATCGCCAAAAGGAAGGCCGAAGCCAGCCAAAGGGACCATCCTTCCGACGGGAGAATCTCGGAAGCCAGGCGCATATCCGGTTCCGAAAGCCTCTGGACAGGTTCTCCGGAGAAAAGCTCCACAGTCCGCCCGAGGACCAGGACAAAGACGAGGAAGATCCCCGCCACCGCAAGAATGGAGAGGATCAGGGAGGAATCGGAGACCGCCCGGAGAAGGATCCACTCACCCAGGAATCCTCCCACGACAGGGAGGCTCATCCCCTGAAATGCCCCGAACAGGTAGGCCAGTCGCAGGGGTTCGACGCCCGTTCCCTGTCCCGCCAGACCCTGGAAAGTCCGGTTCCGGAAACGCTGGGAAAGGAAGGAGAGGGAGAGACCGGAAAGAGCCGTCGACAGCGGAAGAAGGAGGGCCATAAAAAGCGCCCCCTCCCGCCCCTCCGGTCGGAAGGTCAGGAATCCGGCCAGGAGAAACCCCGTTCCAGCCACCGTCAACCCTTCGGCCATCTCCTCCACGAACAGAGAAATCTTCGCATACAGGAGACCAGTCAGGGCCAGGAGGATTCCCAACGCGGGGAACAGGGGGGCCGGGGAAATGACCTCTGAGGGAATGGCCCGGAGAATGTGAAAAATCAGGAGGGGGGGCAGACAGACAAACAGGGCCTGGTCCGCCCTCAGGAATCCGGGAGAGAGGACAGTCTCGGTTCTGCGGGGGAAGGGGGCGGGAAGGAGAAGCAGAATCGCTGCGGCCATTAACAATAGGAGCCCTGTCAAGGATTGGCTTACGACCGGAAAGGACAGGATTCCCAGGGCCAGGGCAGCTCCTCCCAGACGGACAGGGAAGAATTTCTGGTAGGCTCCGGGATAGGCCCCTCCCAGAACCAGGGCCGAAACAAGAAGCCAGAGGGCAAGAAGGCTTGCCCCAGCGAGGACTCCGGGTTGGCTCCCCTGAAGAAAGGCTCCGGTTCCCAGGGAGAGAACGGCAGGCATGAGAAACGGGGCGGGAGAGCGTCGCTCCTCCAGGGGAAGGGACGGAAAAAAGGCAAGGAATGTGGCGGCCAGAGCCAGGGAAAGCAGGAGACCTTCCCGGGGAAGGGATTGGCACAGGGCGCAAGAAGAATGAAAAATCAAGAGAAGGAGGAGAAGCACGAAAAACAGGAAGACTGGTGAGAGTGCCCAGAAGGAGGATCCTCCCCTTTTCGAGGAGAGGGCGCGGGTAGCCGGAAAAAGAAAGGGCAGAAAAAGGAATAAGAAGACCGGAATCGGCAGGGAGAAAATCATCGGGCCGTTCCCCTGCCTGGGAAAAGAACACGAAGCCGGCAGACCAGCCGGTCTACGGGATCGATCAGGCGATGAAGGACAAAGAACTCGAGGGTCCCGCGGTTAAGGAAAAACAGGTACAGGGCCTCCTGCCGGGATAGAAGCCAGGCGGGAAGGACGAGTTCGCCCCTCAGACCCCGGAGGAGGGCCACTCCCCACCCGGCAATGATCAGGATTGTGATGAGAAGGACGATGGGAGTGAAGAGAACCCATCCGACGCCTCCGGAGGCGAAGAAAAGGGCCCTTGTCACCGGATCCGGGTAAAGAAAAATATTGAAGAGGTGAGCCGCCTTGATATACACAAAGACAAAGGCAACCAGAAAGGCCGTCCAGGGAACGGCGGCGGAAAAGGAATCGAAGAGGCGGGCCCGGGTCAGGCTGATCGCAACCTGGGAGACTGTTACCCAGCTGAAGAAGAGAAAGACAACCGTCCCCTCCTCCCTGGAAAGATGAATCCCTGCCAGCTGGTGAGCTCCCAGAAGGATGACCAGAGGCAGGACGAGCGTCACGAAGGCCACCGGGAGGACCCGGGAAAGGCGGAAGGCTTCAGGTGTCCGGGGTTCGGTCGCGGTCCTCTTGGGAAGTTCGGGTTCCAGGCGGGCGATATGGATTCCCATCCCCGACTCGAGGAAAAGGGTCGCCTTGAAGATTCCGTGGGCGATCAGGTGAAAGACGGCCAGAGAAAAGGCTCCCAGACCACATTCCATGGTCATGTATCCCATCTGGCCCATCGTCGAAAATCCCAGCTTCCTCTTGACATCGCTTTGGGTGAGCATGGTCGAGGAGCCGAAAAGGGCCGTGGCGAAACCGACCAGGAAAACGGCATGCATAGTCAAGGGAGAGTGAGAAAAAAGGAGGGAGGTCCGGTTCATCAGATAGCCCCCCACATTGACGATTCCTGCATGCATGAGGGCCGATACGGGGGTTGGGGTCTCCATCGTGTCGGGCAACCAGACATGGAGGGGAAACTGGGCCGACTTGGCCATGCAGCCGGCAAAGAGACAGAGGGTCATCGCGACCAGGGATCCCTGGGGAACGAGCTCCGGAGTGTCCCTCAGGATTGAGGCCATTCTCCCGATATCCAGGGTGTGGAAAAGATGTTCGCCCAGAAGGAGTGCCACCAGGAAAAAGCCATCTCCAAGCCTGTGGATCACGAAGGTCTTGTGGGAGGCCATGACGGAACGGATCCGGAATCTGTTGTGGGACATCAAAAGGGAAAGACCAAGACTCATGAGCTGCCAGAAAAGAAAGAGCAGCAGAAGATTTTGGCTCGTCACCAGAAGAAGAAGAACCCCGGTCTCGATCCCGATCAGGGCGAAGAATCGTCCATAATTCGGCTCGCCCAGAAGATAGCGCAGGGAGTAGGTCTGGACGACCGTGCTTACCCCCGTGATCAGAAGTGACATGATCACGGACAGCCGATCGAGCTCCCAAAAGGGATGGCCGGAAAGGCCGGAAAGAGAAATCGGAAGACCGAAAGCGACCGGTCCCCGTGAAACGATCCTCACGAGGAACCAGAGTCCAAGGAGAAAGGCCATGGCAGTGGGGACAAGAGAGAGAAAGGCCCGCCGGGGTGATCGACCCGAGGAGAGCCATTCGGCCACGAATAGGACGGCCCCTCCCAGGATCGGAAGTCCGGGAATAAGCAGGGCAAGTTCGTTTTGCATGCAGGCTCCCTCCTTTCCCCGGAACCGGGTGGACCGGTATTCCAGAACGCGGGCTGTGCCTTCCCAGTCGTTTCCGCTTTCCGCGAAGGCAGGGACGAAAGAGGTTATCTAGGAGATCAGAAAGGATCGGTACGGAAGCTGAGACCGGGGAAGGCCTCCTCGAAGGCCGGAAGGGAAGATGCGGTTCATCCTCCCCCCTCCCGGAAACTACAGAAAACGGTGCTCAGAATCCCCGTGAATTGGTCTTCATCTTCTTCAAAAACTCTGCCAGCTTCATGAACGTTTCAGGAGAAGTGTCGCGAACCGACATGTTGGCATCCTCATGGCCGGACATGGAGCAATAGGCTAGGGTGTAGCAGTCGGTCCCCCCACGGATGATCTTGAGGGCCAGATTGGCCTGATGGCAATGGACTCCCACGAAGAGGCAGGCATCAATCTTGTTATGCCAGATGGTCAGGTTCGGGTGGTTCGGATTGATCTCCGTCTCGGGATCGATCTTCGGATATTTTGGCCGGTAGTCCGACATGGGGATGATCCGCACCCCTCCTTCGATTGCCGCTTTCTTGATGGCCGCCGCCATGAGGGCAGACTTTTCATTCCATTTCCAGAGAACCAGGGGTCCCGGGAAGAAGGTCGGAACCTTGGCCTGTGCCAGCACACGCGCACTCGCCTCGATCGCCTCATCCTGAGGAACGATCCGTCCTTCGATATGGCCCTCGCCGGGTTCGGGAAGAACGATTCCCATCATGGCTGCCGCCGGCGGCAGGAAGGCTTCGGGACCTGGCTTCACGCGATAGTTGGACACGGACACACCTCTTCATTCTGTTGTTCGGGAGAGGGTATACCCCTCCCTCTGGTATTCGCCTGGGAGACATGGCCAATTCCCATGCCGGACCCCTTTTGATACAAAACTGTCTGGAAGCTCCATTCTAAGGGCAGCCGGCCGGATCGTCAAGAACCCCATTGTCTTCCATCGCCAGAGCTTCCAGTGCCTGTCTTCATCCCTCCGGTCTCCTTATAGGGAAGGAAAGATTTCCTGATTGGACCTTTTTTCCCACAAGGATAGAATGAGTCCAATAACCGAGGGAGGTCGACATGACATTCGTCCGAAGGAGTGTGTCCACGTTGTTCCTGTCATTGTTCTTTCTTCCGGCGATGACAGTCCATGCCGAAGATTTTCTCAAACAAGGCAAGAAGATTGCCGAGGAGGGAAACGGATCTCCCGGGAGTGTCGCCTGCATGGAGTGCCATCGCTTAAACGGAGGGGGCATGCCTTCCATTGGAAGTCCCCGGATCGCGGGGCAGACAGCCGCCTATATCGAACACGAAATCCTGGGGGTCCAGAAGGGAACGCGATATGCCCCTGTGATGGCGAGGGTGGTCAACAATCTCTCGAAAAAGGATATCCGCTCGGTCGCCCTCTACTACGCCAGTGTCAGGACACCCAAGCTTCCGGATGTCTCTCCCCCGGATCAGGCTCTCGTGGCCCTCGGAAAACACATCGCCCAGAAGGGTCTTTGGAAGAAGAATGTCCCTGCCTGCGTCCTCTGCCACGGACCGAACGGCCGGGGAGTCCCTCCCCATTTTCCCTATATCGAGGGGCAGAACAAGGGGTATCTCCTCCGTCAGCTGGTCTCATTTGCCTTTCTCAAACGAAAGGACGACCCCCAGGGGCTGATGCGCGGAATTGCCCGACGTCTGTCCCAGAGGGAGAGAAAGGCGGTCGCCGAATATTTTGCAAGCCTCACTCCTCCTGCCGCCGCCGGCCGGGGGAATTAACAATGAAGGAGCCTTGATGAAAAAAGGATTGCTCTTTCTCACACTGGCCCAGGCGGGACTTCTCCTCTGGGGAGGACCCCTGGTCTCCCCCGCCCGGGCCCAGGAACCAGTCACCTTCCAGCCTCCACGGGACAGCGAGATTCCCTCCGGTCCCTTCGGGGACCTGGTCAGGAAGGGGGAACACATCTTTACCCAGACCGGGAAATACGCAGGAAAATATGTGGGGAACGACCTGACCTGCGAAAGCTGCCATCTCGACCGGGGCCGAAAACCCTACGCGGCGCCCCTTTGGGCCGCCTACGTGAGCTATCCCAGGTTCAGATCGAAGAACAACAAGGTGACCCGGCTGGGAGAACGGATCCAGGGATGCTTCCGGTTCTCGATGAACGGGACCCCTCCCTCCTTGGACAGCGAGACCATCCGCTCCCTGGTGGCCTACAGTTTCTGGATGTCCCGGGGGGCTCCGGTGGGGAAAAAGCTCGCCGGACAGGGAATGTATCACATGCCACCTCCGGCACAAAAGCCCGATCCCTTCAGGGGAAAGAAGGTTTATGCTGCCCGGTGTGCTCTCTGTCATGGCACGGATGGTCTGGGAACCAAATCCGGCCGCGATGTGGCCTTTCCTCCGGTCTGGGGACCCCGATCCTACAACATGGGAGCGGGTCTTGCGAAAATCTCGAAGCTTGCCGGTTTCGTGAAGATGAACATGCCCCTCTCAAAGGGCGACACCCTCTCCGACCAGGAATCCTGGGATGTGGCCGCCTATGTGGACAGCCAGCCCCGTCCCGCCGATCCAAGAAGAATCCATTGATCCTGGCGGGGAGATGGACTCCCCGCCTCTCCGATTGCCCTCTTTTCCCCAACGCGGTATGATTTGGCGGAGGTTTTTTCGCCAATGGCCCGTTTTTCTGTATCCGACTCGCCCACATCCAGCCACCGGAGTCCCTTTCCCGTGACCCCTATACCTTCACTGCCCTTCGATCGGACCGGACTTGAAAGGGCCCGGGCCGGAGTCCGGGGAAGCTCCTTTTTCCGGTCCTTCTCTCTCCTCGATCCCCAGGGTCAGAAGGACCTTTTCGATTTCTATGTCTTCTGCCGCCTCGTCGACGACCTGGCCGACGAACCCCGGACTGAGATCGATGTGACGGCCCACCTTTCTGCCTGGGCCTTTGCCTTCGACCACGACTTCACTCCCCCGATGGGATGGGAAGCCGAGCCATTTTTCCAGAGGATCGTCGAGATATCGCGCCGCCGGGGAATCCCTTCCTCCCTCTATGGGGATATCGTCAGAGGAATGCAGGCAGACCTCAGCCTGGTCAGGATCCCTGACCTTCCCGCCCTTGAGCTTTACTGCTACCGGGCGGCCGGCGCTGTCGGGCGCATCTGCATCCCCATCTTTGGAGGGGATCTGGAGCGTCTCGCCCCCTATGCCGACCGCCTGGGGGAAGCCTTTCAGCTCACGAATATCCTCCGGGATCTCCGCCAGGACGCAGAGCGAAACCGCATCTATCTTCCCGCCGACCGGATGCGTCATTTCGGAGTCTCGGAAGAGGATGTTTTATCAGGCCGGTTTCATGCCGGGATGAGGGCCCTTCTCGAAGAGATCTGGAACCGGTCCGAGGAAGACTATCGGGCGGCAGCCTCCCTCCTCTCAGGACCCGAAGACCGCAAGACCATGATCGCCGCACGGGCCATGGAGACGGTCTACCATGCCATTCACCGGAAGATTCGTCGTTCGGGCTTTGATGTCTACCGGAAACGGATCGCACTCGGACCGGTTGAAAAAGCCCGGGCCCTTTTTTCCTTCTGGAGGGAGACACGGAAGGACCGGGTTCAGATCCGGAGAACCGGATCGTGAGCGGTCGCCCCCGGATCATCGTGATGGGCGGGGGGCTGGCCGGAATCGCGGCCTGCGAGCGCCTGTCCAGAAACCCCTCCCGCCCCTTCGACATTCTTCTTCTGGAAGGTCGCCCCCGCCTGGGAGGACGAGTCGGATCCTATTTCGATCCGGGCATCGGACGGGAAATCGACACAGGCCAGCATCTTTTCCTGTCATGCTACACTGGGACCCTCTCCCTTCTCGAGGCGCTCGGCACCCGGTCGGATCTCGTCTTTTACGACCGTCTCTACCTTCCCCTCTGGGACAGGGAACGTGGGCTTCACCCCCTGGACATCCCCGGAAGCGACAATCCCGTAGCCCTGGCCAGCGGCCTTCTTCAGTACGAAGGTCTTCCCTTTCCCTTACGCCTCGCCTTCCTGACACTGTCGCGTGCCATCCCTCAGGTCGACAACGACGTCGATCACCTGACCGCCTATGAGTTCCTTCAGAGAGCCGGCCAGCCAGAATCGGTCATCGACCGTTTCTGGGAACTTGTCATTCTCTCTGCGACCAATCTTCCCTCGCGCCGGGTCAGTGCCGCCATCCTCGTTCGAATCCTCAAGGAATCTCTTCTGAAGGGAGGAAGCCACTCCCGTCCGGGCTACAATGCCGTCCCCCTCGCGGAGCTCTTTGTCTTTCCGGCGATGAAGCTCTTCGGGAAGCGGGGTGTAACCGTCAGAACCAAGACGCGCATCGTGGGTTTTTCCGAATCCCAGGGACGAGTGACGGGAGTCTTGACCTCCCAGGAGGAACTTCCCCTCGGTCGCTCCGACCATCTTCTTTCGGCCGTTCCCCCCTGGGCCTTCGAAAAGATCGCCCCGATTTCCCTTCACCAGTCCTCCCTCGTCGACCAGATGAGCCGTCTCTCCTACGCCTCGCCGATTCTCTCCGTCAATCTTCTCTTCACTGAGCCTGTCCACCTGCCCCTCATCACGGGGTTCCACCAGTCCTCCGTCCACTGGATTTTCAACAGGGACGCCATGGAACTGCGCCTGATCCCAGAGACCCGCTCCTGGTTTGACTGGTCCTCCCAGGCGGGAGACGATTTCTTCCCCACGCGGGTGGCGAGTGCCACCGTCTCGGGCGCCGACGATCTGCTGGGACTCTCCGACCATGAACTGGGAGAGCTCTGCCTGGAACATGTCAAGAGGATCGATCCGAAGAACCGGGCCTCGCTCAAGAGTGTCCGGGCAGTCCGGGACCGCTTTGCCACCCCCGTTCTCGGTGCGGGCCAAAGCACCCTTCGCCCGGAGACCCGGACCGCCATAGCCAACCTCTGGATCGCCGGAGACACGACCGACACGGGATTGCCGGCCACCATGGAAGGGGCGATCCGATCAGGATACCGGGCCGCCGAGCTGATTCTCGAAGCCATGGGAGAACGATGATCGAGCTTGCCAGCTCCTACAGTTATTGCGCCAGGGTCGTGGAAAACCACTACGAGAACTTTCCCGTCGCCTCTCGCCTGATGCCGGCCTCCACCCGGCCCGCCATCGCTGCCCTCTATGCCTTCGCACGGGCGGCCGACGACTTTGCCGACGAGGAGCCGGACGCCGGACGAGCCCTGGAGCTTCTCGCCGGATGGAGAACCCTCCTCTACAAGGCTGCGGAGGGCCCGGTGGATCATCCAGTATTCCGGGCCCTCTCCGACGTGATTATCCGGTACAGGGTTCCGGTGGAATGGCTCGACCACCTGATCATGGCCTTCGAACGTGACAGGAGGATCGTCCGCCACGAAACCTTCGAGGATCTCCTCGAATACTCGGTCCTCTCGGCCAATCCGGTCGGCCGTCTTCTCCTCTGGATAAACGGAACCCGTTCCGAATCTCTCTTCGCCCGATCCGATGCCATCTGCACCGCCCTTCAGCTGGCGAACTTCTGGCAGGACATTGCCATAGACTGGCTCAAGGGTCGGGTCTACGTTCCCCAGGAGGAGCTACGGGAGGCCGGAATACCCGAATCAGCCCTGGCCAATCCCCTGAACACGGAAGAATTTCTCTCCCGCGAACAAAGGCTCAAGGATCGCCTCTTCGCTTACACGGCCGGCCTTTTTTCCACAGGCATCCCCCTTCCGGCGGCTGTCGGAGGTCGGGTGGGCCTCGAACTCTCCCTCGTCTGGAAGGGGGGAGTCACCATCCTCCGGAAGGGCCGGGATCCCCGGCGTCGCCTTCTCGAACGTCCTGTCCTCACGAAGGGAACATGGCTTGCAGCCCTCTTTCTCCCGGTCTCCCGGACCACTCTCGACAGAACCCTCCGGATCCTTCCCGACAGGGCCGGCATGGAAGAGCTCTTCGAGCGGGGCCGGGCCGTCTACGAGGGGAAGGCCTCAGCCCCGCCCTGACTCTCCCCCTCTCCTGAGCCTCCGAATTGTGCAAGAACCGTGTCGTGGAAGCGGGGCCTGAACTCCCGGATCCGGTTGTTGGTCCGGACCGGATGGACACGGTTGGTCAGAAGGACCACAATCCGTTCCCTTCGCCAGTCGATCCAGAGGGAGGTCCCCGCATAACCCAGGTGGCCGATCGAGGCCTCCGGGGTCATGAACCGGCCGCTGGAGGAACCGGGGGTAGGCGTATCCCAGCCCAGCGCCCACTCTAGCCCTGGTCTTCGGCTCCTGAAGAGCCTAAGCCAGGGTTCGGGGAAAAACCCTCCCCCGAGCCAGGGGCGGGCAAGCTCCCAGACAGCCCGGGCCGACCCGAAAAGCCCTGCGTGACCCGAGACGCCTCCCAGAAGCCGGGCATGCTCGTCATGGACCACGCCGGTCAGGGGAAGTCCCGATTCCGGGTCGATCTCGGTTGAGGCCACGGGAATCCTCCCCTCCCGGACAGCCTCTCCCAAGGGGGAACCGGATGTCAGGAAATCCGCCCCGGCCACCTTCAGGGGGCCCGCGATTATTTCCCGGTAAAGCCTGTCCAGGGGGGCATTCCACACCTGTTCGAGAATCCATCCCAGGAGCATGAATCCGAAATCACTGTAAAGGGATTTCTCCCCCCTGGGACCGGCCGGAGGAAGGTCGAGGATGAGCCGGAACAACTCCCGTTTCCGGTCTTCGGGGGCGAGGGTGGGGCTCACACGCTCATAGAGGGGAGCCCATGCGCAAAGACCGGCCGAATGGGAGAGAAGCTCCGAGAGGGTGGCCCCTCCCGTGAATGTCCCTGCCGCTTCGGGGAGAAGGGAGGCGACCGTCATGGACAGGTCCAGCCGTCCCAGAGCGACCGTCCGGAGAAGAAGGCTCCCGGTGACCAGGGGCTTGGTCAGGGAGGCCAGATCGTAAAGGGTCTCCGGCGTTACCGCCGGCTCCGGATGGGGGGGGGTGGTCCGGAGAAATCCTGCCGCCACTTCCCCCCGGATTCTCTCCCGGTCCCCCCACAGGGCGACCCCCCCCGGAAAAACCCCTTCGGAGACTCCCCTTTCCATGAGCTTCCTCACGTCCTCGATGCCCTGGCTTCCCTTCACGCATCCTCCCTTTACGTTTCCGTTCCCGATTTTTCATGGATTCCGGACCGGCTTCCCCCGTATAATAAAAAAGAACGGCTGGCCCGATACAATATTGGAGATCCCGCCCTTTTTGTCCATGGGCCCCTGGTCCTTCATGCCCCCTTAGTTTTGCAGAATATTCGGAGGATTTCGACGTGACCACACCCCCCCGCCATGATATCGCCCTGTTCTTCGAACACCAGTTCGGCACCTCCCCACGGCTTCTCGAGGGTGTGCTGGGATCGGCCGTCCTCTCCCCGGCGGTGGACGACGCCGACCTCTATTTCGAATATACCGTCCGGGAACACTACAGCATCGAGGACGGCATCGTGAAAAAGGCCGGCCAGGATGTCAGCCAGGGGGTCGGTGCCCGGATCGTTGCGGGGGAGCGGACCGGTTTCGCCTTCACCGAGGAATTCGACCCGAAGGCCCTGACCCGGGCGGTGGAGTCAGCAAGAAGAATTGCCGACAAAAGTGGAAATTCGGCCCCGGTCTCGGTCTCCCGCCCTGGTCGTCCAGCGTCCGATCTCTATCCGGTGACCGATCTCACCCTCGACCGCCCGGTCCCCGAGAAAATCGCCGTCCTTGAAACCCTTGACCGACTGGCCCGGGCCGAAAACAGCAAGGTCGTCCAGGTCATGGCGTCCCTGGCCTCCGAGATCAAGACCATCCAGATCGTCAGAAAGGACGGAACCATCGTTGCCGACCGGATTCCCCTGACCCGGATCAACATCTCGGTCATCGCCCAGGAGGGAGACAACCGGCAGACGGGGACCTACGGATGGGGAGGACGGACGGACTTTGGCGGGCTGGTCACCTCCGAAAAGCTTTCTCACGCGGCCCGGGAGGCGGTCAGACAGGCTCTTGTGAATCTCTCCGCACGCCCCTGTCCCTCCGGGACGATGAATGTGGTCCTGGGCCCTGGCTGGCCGGGGATCCTCCTGCACGAGGCGATCGGCCACGGACTTGAAGGAGACTTCAACCGGAAAGGGACCTCGGCCTTCTCCGGACGACTTGGGGAACGGGTGGCCTCTCCCCTGTGCACCATCATCGACGACGGCACGATCCCCGGACGGCGGGGATCCCTCAATGTCGACGACGAGGGGACCCCGACCCAGCGGACAGTTCTCATCGAAAACGGAATTCTCCGGGGTTACCTCCAGGACCGCCAGAACGCCCGGCTCATGGGAGCCAAGTCGACGGGAAACGGGCGCCGGGAGTCCTACGCCCATCCCGTCATGCCCCGGATGACCAACACCGTCATGCTGGCCGGGGAATCCGACCCGGGGGAGATCCTCTCATCCCTTGAACGGGGGATCTATGCGGTGAACTTCGGCGGAGGCCAGGTGGACATCACCTCCGGCAAGTTCGTTTTCTCCATGTCGGAGGCCTACTATGTCGAGAACGGCAGGATCCTTTATCCGGTGAAGGGGGCGACCCTTATCGGAAATGGTCCGGAGGTCCTGACCAAGGTCCGGATGGTGGGAAACGACATGGCCCTCGATACCGGCGTGGGAACCTGCGGAAAGGACGGTCAGTCTGTCCCTGTGGGGGTGGGGCTCCCTACCCTCCGGGTCGACGGGATCACCGTCGGCGGAACCCACTGACCACAATACGACCCGAACAAGGAGAGCTTGTGAAGACAGCCATCAGGGATTTCGACAGCGGACGGGAGGCCGTCTCCCATATTCTGGAGGCGGCAAGACGGGCGGGAGCCACATCGGCCGATGCCCTCTATGTCTGGACCGACGAAGAAAACGTCACCGTCCGCAAGGGAACCCTTGAAAAGATCCAGGCCTCCCAGAGCCAGGGGCTCGGGATCCGGGTCTTCGTGGACCACGCCCAGTCGAGCATCTCGACCCGCGATCTCTCAAGGTCGCACATCGACGAGCTGGTGGCCCGGGCGGTGGCCATGGCCCGGCACACGGCCGCCGACCCTTATGCCGGCCTTCCGGATGAACTCCTTGCCCCCGCCGCCGATCCCGAAACCCTCTTTCCCCCGGAAACGGAGATCCCGACCCGGGAGGCTCTCTTTGAGCGGGCCCGATTGGCGGAGGATGCGGCCCTTAGGCACGATCCCAGGGTCACCAACTCCGAAGGGGCCGATTGCGCCCGTTCCCAGGCCCGGATCGTCTTCGGAAACTCCCTGGGATTCCTGGAAGGATACCGGAAAAGTTCCTATTCGCTCTCCTGTTCGGTGATCGCCACCGAGGGGGACTCGATGGAACGGGACTACTGGTATGTGGTGGGCCCCCTCTGGGATGTGACGAAGGATCCGGAGGCCGTGGGGAGGAAAGCGGCCCTCCGGACCATCTCCCGGCTTCATGCGCGGCGCATTCCGACGGGATCCTTTCCCGTCCTCTTTGACCCGGAGACGGCCCGAAGTCTGATCGGCCATTTTACGGGAGCCATCTCCGGGTCCTCCCTCTACCGGAATGCCACCTACCTGAAGGACCGGGAGGGCACCCCCGTCATGTCGGAAAAGGTGACCCTCCGGGAGGACCCCTTCATCCCCGGTGGCCTGGGAAGCCGGCCCTTTGACGGGGAAGGGCTCCCTACACGAAAGAAAACAATCGTCGACCGGGGGAGGCTGACCACCTATCTATTTGACACCTATTCGGCCCGGAAGCTCGGGCGCCACTCCACGGGAAACGCCGTTCGCTCCCTCTCCGACGGCCCGGGCGTCGGCGTGTCGAACCTGATCGTCACCCCGGGGACCAAATCCCTGGAGGATCTGGTGGAAGGTCTCTCCGAAGGACTCCTCGTCACAGAACTGATCGGTTTCGGGGTCAATACGGTCACGGGAGACTATTCCCGGGGAGCCTTCGGGTACTGGATCAAGAACGGGACGATCACCCATCCCGTCTCGGAGGTGACCATCGCCGGCACCCTCGATGAGCTTTACCGGGGGATCGTGGAGGTCGGATCCGATCTCGAGATCCGATCCTCGATCAACACCCCTTCCCTCCTTGTCGAGGGGCTTCGGATCGCGGGAGAATAACGGTGCCGGAGAAAAAAGCCAGAACCCTGGCCCCGATCAACAAACTCCTTTCGGAGCGTTTCAGCACCCGGGCCTTCGATCCCGAACGGCCGGTCCTCTTCGGGACCCTTCTCTCCCTTTTCGAGGCGGCCCGCTGGGCCCCCTCGAGCTTCAACGACCAGCCCTGGCGCTTCATCTTCTGGAACCGGTTCACCGACCCGGACGGATGGCAGAAGGCCTTCCTGTGTCTGACTTCCGGAAACCAGCGGTGGGCCAGGAATGCCCAGATCCTGGTCTCATCCTTGGCCCGGAACCATTTTTCCCACGACCGATCCCCCAACCGGTGGGGCGGACACGACACCGGCATGGCCACCATGGCCCTCCTCGTGGAGGCCCAGGCCCAAGGCCTGGCCGCCCATGTCATGGGAGGGTTCGACCCTGCCAAACTCAGGACGGAATTCGGAATCCCGGAGGATTTTGAGCCCATGGCGATGATCGCGATCGGGTATGCGGGCGCCCCCGACCTCCTCGACCCGGAGCTTGCGGCCCGGGAAGCAGGGGAGCGAACACGGGAACCTTTAGACCGGATCCTCTTCGAAGGAAGCTGGGCCCATCCTGTCCGGGATCTAGAGAGTCCCCCTTCCGTCTAGGACCGTCTCCGCAGGACCGGCCCTTCTCCTGCCAAACACCCGGATCAGGGCTCCTTTTCAAGGGAAATCCTGACCCCGATCGCCCCCTTGATGTCCTTGAAAAATGGCTGGTCGAGCCTCGCGGCGCTGGGATTTTCCGGCCAGGGATCCCGGACGAGAAAATACCGGATCTCCTTTCGCCCATTGACGACTTTGTATTTGGCGGCCGTGACTACGACCGCATGGCCGATCTTGTTTCCGGTCTTCAACGCCAGGATGACGGGATAGTTT
>DAIBTC010000189.1 GCA_027415345.1 Nitrospirota bacterium | reverse complement strand
CATAAATGAGGGGAGAGTCATCCACCGATCACCCTCCCCCCGTACGGATGGCCCACGAAACATGTGACGCGAAAGGATCCTTGCCCATGACCTCCTCCCTTGCCGTCCGCATTCCCTCCGGTCATGTCATGACCCATGGACTCCTGGGGATCCCTCCCCATTCCCGGGGGCTTGTCCTTTTTGCCCATGGCAGCGGATCCTCCCGCCATTCCCCACGGAACAACTTCGTGGCGAGGGTCCTCAGGGAGGCCGGGATCGCCACCCTGCTCATGGATCTTTTGACCGAAGAGGAAGAGGCCCTCTCCGAAACCCGGTTCGACATCCGGCTTCTGACGGAGAGGCTGGTCAATGCGGCCAATTGGGCAAAAAAAAGTGAGGAGACGGCCAGAAAGCCAATGGGTTTTTTCGGGGCCAGCACAGGAGCCGCGGCGGCCCTTGAAGCCTCAGCCCTTCTCGGATCGGAAATCTTTGCCGTCGTATCCCGCGGAGGCCGGCCTGACCTCGCCAGCCTTTCGGCATTGACCAGGGTCACAGCCCCGACACTTCTTCTGGTGGGCGCACTCGACCGGGAGGTGATCGACCTGAACCGGGGGGCCTTCGGATCCCTTCGGTGCGAGAAGAAGCTGGTCATTGTTCCCGGCGCCACCCATCTCTTTTCGGAGCCCGGGACTCTGGAGGAGGTCGCCAGACTGGCTTCCGGCTGGTTTGTCAGCCACCTTCCCCCGAACGGCTGAGAATTTCTTCGACCTCCGCGTCCGAGACCTGGGGAAAATTTGAATAGAACTGGCCCACCGCACGGAAGAACTCCGGGACATAAAGACAGACGAGCTCGTCGGCATAGGGCCGGACCTTCTCGAGCGTCTCCTCGGAGGCGACCGGGACCGCGCAGACAAGCCAGGTAGGGTTTTGGGAGCGCAGGGCATGGAGGGCCGAAATCATCGTCGCTCCCGTGGCCAGTCCGTCATCGACGGCGATCACGATCCGTCCCGCCGGATCGATCGGGGCCCTGAGAGGCGTATAACGCTCCCGGCGCTTCCGGATCACCGAGAGCTGGTATTTCTTTTCCGCCTCGAGGTATTCGGGATCCCCTCCGGCCTCTTGTGCATAGGGGGCGATGTAGGTCCATCCCGACTCCGCCACCGATCCGATGGCGAACTCGGGATTTCCGGGAGCCCGGAGTTTCCGGACTAGGACCACATCGAGATCTCCCGAGAGCTCCCGGGCCAGGATTTCCCCGATCGGGACGGCCCCCCGCGGGATCGCCACCACAAGGGGATGGCGTCCCCGGTACTTTGCCAGAACCCGGACAAGCCGGTGGGCGGCCTCGATGCGGTCGGAAAAGATCATGACATGCCTCCCTTCCCGGAGATGGCCGGGATGACCCCTCACCGGCCGGAGGCTCGATTCAACCGGACCAGGCGGCCTTTCGTGGCCCATCATACCCCATTGACCGCTCGTCCGTCTCCCTTTGCGGCCCCTTACCTCAAAAAGAGGCTCCAGAGGAGGCTTCCGAAGAGCGCATATTTAATCGGGTAATAGACCGACCGGTTCCCGGCCTTGATCCGTTTGCCCAGGCGGCGTACCGCATAGATCCCGCCGAACAGGCGGTTAGAAAGGCTGACCGGCTCCCCCTCCACGTTTTTGGTGAGCCCCTGGCGAAGCAGGAAATGTCCAACGCTCCGGTTGAGCCAGAACGCCGCAAAAGGCCAAAGCTTGCGCTCGACGTCGCAAAAGAGGATCACACGCGGCCTGTCGGTCAGGTTCTGGGCGGTGTGAAGGTAGGTTTCGTCGAACAGGATCGCTTCCCCGTCCCGCCAGAAGGCGGGAATCCCGTCCACCACAATTTTGCAGTCGGGTGAGTTGGGTGTGCTGAGCCCCCGATGGTAGCGCAGGGAACCAGCGTAGGGATCTCGGTGGAGAACAAGGTCGGAGCCTGGCGGAAGCAGGGCAAACATGGAGTCCCGGACTGAAGGAACCTTCCCGAGAAGTTCGATGGTCCGGGGACACCACCGCTTTGCCGAGGGCAGCGTGTCGCCGTACCAGGTGAGGCAGAAACGTTTCCCTCCGATTCGGAAGAAGGAATCGAATCCCAGTCGTTATTGCCCGAGGCCGCCTTGATCTGGCCGGATTCAAAAATCCCCAGGGCTTCCTCCCGGATGGTGGTCCAGTTTTTTGTCAGGATCTTGAGCCCGGGGTATTCCTTAAGCGAAAGGTAAGGGGTCGTCGGCACCCGGGAAAAGAGAAGCCTCAGGACTTTGTCGAGGGAAAAGGAAGTCGAATGACCGGTGAGCTTGCGACAAATGAAACACTGGAGCTTTCCTCGGTCATGGGACACAAGGGTTGATCCGGCAAAGAGCGGCAAAATTCCGATTTTCCGGTGAGACAAATGAGAGAAGACGGAGTGATGGAGCATGGTC
>DAIBTC010000188.1 GCA_027415345.1 Nitrospirota bacterium | reverse complement strand
TCCTCTCGGTCATTCAGTGGAAGGCGAATCCGAACCCCCGGCAAATTGAAAATGATTGCCGCCGGCCGTCTTGGCCCGGTACATCGCCTCGTCAGCCTTCTTTATGAGGATTTCGGAGTTTTTTCCGTCGAAGGGAAAGAGCGAAATGCCGATGCTTGCGCCGAGAACGGCCGGCATCCCCTCGAGATCGAGGGGATCGGACAGGGTGCCGATCAGCCGGGCCGCCACCTTCCCGGGAATGTCGGATTCCTGTCCGAAGGGGATCAGCAGCAAGAATTCGTCCCCGCCCATTCGCGCCAGGATGTCGTCTTCCGGAATCACGCCTTTGAATCGCCTGGAAACGGCTACGAGAGCCAGGTCTCCCTTGTCGTGGCCCAGTCTGTCGTTGACCGTCTTGAATCCGTCCAGATCGATGTAGAGGAGCGCCAGGACACCCCTCTCTGTTGGAGGGGCGGAGAGGAGACGATCGAGCGAGTCCAGGACCGAGGCCCGGTTCGGAAGGCCGGTCAGGAGGTCGTGGTGCGAGTCGTGGTAGAGGGAGGATACGAGCTGGCTGACGCTCGCGATGTCACGGGTGATGCGTCCGGCGGTGACCCCCAGAAAAGTGGAGAACAGGAGGAAGGAGATCCCGAACAGCGTCGACGTTCCCAGGAGATGAGCCCGGGCCAACCGCCTCCGGATTCCCTCCTCCCTCCTCAGCTGAAGTCGGACCCGGGACAGGGACTGCTGGACGGGAAGAAGCCGGGCGGTGAGGTCCTCTTTCAGAAAGTGCGTCCGGGTCTCCATCAGTCCCCGGCGTTCCAGATCGCGGGCTTGGGAGAGAAGGAACGGGTCCAGTTCCACAATGGCGTTCCGAAGAATCCGGGCGATCCCGGAATCCCCCGACCTTCTTCGGATCCTTTTGAACTGTCGTATGTTCTGGAACAGGGTCTCGATCCCTGTGGTGTAGGCCACCAGGTAAGATGTCTTGCCCGACACGAGGTAGGCATCGTGGGCGAGGCGGATCCGTCCGATGTCCATGTCGATACGCTCGAGGAGGCGGGCCTCTCGGGAAAGCGTCTGGATCCGGCGCTCGTCATGAAGGTAGGAAAAAAATTCGAGGAGGGCCCCTCCGTAGGAAAGGACGATAAGGGCCGTCAGAAAAAACAGGAAAAAGGCCAGCGCCCGTCCGGACCAGAGCCAGGGGACGAAACGCGGCAGTCTCTTCCTGAGGGAAGGGGGGAGACGCCTGGTCATGCTCATCCGGTTTTCTCCTGATCGTCGTCCCCCAGAGCCGGGGGGAGGCGGCTCCCGTGGGGTGGTTCCATTTTTCGGTTCCAGCCGGAAATTCCGGAGATGTATCGTAAAAAACATGAAGATCCATCACTTTAATCTCTTTATCGCACAATTAAGTATATCATTCCTAATTTTTAATTATGGATATTTTTTATTTGTGGAAACAGGAGCAGGATCACAGAATGCTTGGGACAAAGGTCGTGTGGTGATCAATCCGGGGTTCAAATCGTAGGGTCCCCCAAAAGGGTTTCTGGAGGAAGAGTCATTGCGATTGTCGGAGCGATGCGATCGATTTCTTCGGGGGAATCCGCACGACCTTCCATTTCTTTCCGGAATCAGCTCCGGAGTCGAGTCGAAGAAGGTTTGCTCCTTCTGGTGGTATCCCTCCTGGGTCCGCTTTTGCCTCTCAAGCCAGTCCTTCGGTTATTTCCAGAGTCGGTCCTCCGAAATCCTCTGCGCCCTGCAAAATTCTTGAGGATATCCCAATACGTCACTCCCGAGCAGAAGCAGACGGGTCTCCAAACGCAAAATAAACCAAGAATTTACCAATTTGTCATATTTTAAGAATGTTTTTGACATGAAAAATTAACATTTTATTCATTTTCGCATGGCACCCTGAATTACGGGGATTTTTTTGCACGAACCCCTTACTTCGAAAATTTTTCCAGCCTTATTGCAATCTGTTCCGGCCATTATCGTCAACCCGAATGAAAGGACTTTAAATGGAAATCCGATTCCAAAAGTTTGTCGCCGGCCTTGCGTTCGCCGGAATGGCCTTCTGGCCGTTCGAGCGGACCGTTCTCGCGGCCGCTCCCCCGGCCTCGTCCGCTCCCCCGGCTCCCGCCGTTCCCGGCAATGCCAGCGAGGCTCCATCCGTCCTGTACGGGACCGTTCGCTCGCTCAAGGACAAGACACCCCTCGCGAATGTTCCGGTCATTCTGACCGATGTCAAGACCGGTGGGATCATCGAGAGTACGACCACCTCCCAGGGGTCGTACATCTTTTCCGGCCTTTCTGCAGGCGATTACAAAATCCTGGTGGGAGGCGGCAGCTTTTCGGTCCAGCGGAAGGAAGGATTCCTGAAGGGAGGAACTGTCGGAGAGATGGACTTTGCGGTCAATCCGCTGACCCGGGGGACCTCGGAGATTGTCGGTTC
>DAIBTC010000187.1 GCA_027415345.1 Nitrospirota bacterium | reverse complement strand
CCCGGCCGGACAGGTGCCGTCGAAGACCTCCACCCGGATTTTCGGGGCGTATACCCACGCCGTGTCAGATCGCCGAGTATGCCTCCTTTTCCGCCCCCCTGATCGTGGGGGAGACCTGGAAGATCGACGGGAAGAAAAAGGCGGTCGCGGCCAATTCGGAATGGTTCCCGCACTTTCGGATGGTGCCCATCTCCTCTCCCATCGGCCATCACATCGGGCTCATGGTCTACAGCGACGTCCCGATTCTTCTCGACCCCGAACACGAGATGACGCTCTATGGGGGATTTCTGAGGATTCGCCTCGTGAAGATCCAGGAAAAGTCCGGGAAGGTGGTCTTCACGCTCAATGGCCGCCCCTACACGGGAAATGCCGGGATCGACAGCCTGATTGGCCGGGGCCGGGCGACCGAGGGGATCAAAAACACCCTCGCCACCCTCCAAAAGCTCCGGGGAGCCTGACCGGGATTCTGGAATCGCTCCTTTTTTTCCTGGCCCGCAAATAAGGGGATCTGTCAACAAGACCTACGGACGGGCCGGGCTAAGGAAACAGGCATAAAATGACCGATGTACAATACAGGCATAATGTGGCCAAACGGCCAAGTTATGCTTGCATTCACAGGGTGTCTCCGTGCGCGGCGCTGGCCTCGCGGCCCGGCGCTTCGTCGGGTTGAGCCCCCTTTACATAACTAGTTATTAAGCCTAACCTCAAAGCGCAAAGGAGACTCCATGGCGACGCAAGCGGAGAGACAGAAGGCGTATCGGGAAAGGAAGAGGGCGAAGGGACAAAAGGACCGGCTCTATTTCGCGACGGACGACCAGGACCGGATCATCCGGGAGTACCTGGAGACGGGGATCCTCCCGACCGGGATCCCTCCGGAGACGGTGGCGGCCCGGGACAAGATGGCCGCAATCCGGGATCGCCTGGATTGGGCCGAAAAACGCTTCCGGGACAAGGAAGGGAACCCGCTCCGGTTCTGGGGCGTCTTCGGGAGGCTCGATGAGAGGATGCAGAAGGTCCAGAAGGAGAACGACAAGGAGGTCCAGGACCTGGTGATGCTCCTGGCAAGAAGGGCGGGCGTCCTGTAACTAGTAACGACTCAGGGGGGACAAATCATGCGACGGGGCTTCATGAGTCCTGCCCGCTTGCCGCCTTCCGCTTGCGACACCGGGACTCTTGGGGGGTTCCCGTGCGCTTCGCTGGGCCTCCGGCCCCGGCGTCTGCGCTGTGCGCCCAGCATGGGCGCGATCTTGGAGGTGGAAGTCCTCCCGTAAGCTGACCACAGCGAGCGAAGCTACGCCTCGGACACAAAGCATAACTTCCCCCGGAACGAGGCTGGGAGGGGGTGGTCGCTCCTTCCGGGGCCGGTCCCTCCGCGATTGGTCCCCGACCGACGGGGATCGAGTGGCGAATCGTGATCGCATTGTCCCCCACCGCAACCTCTTTGACAAGGAGCCTCACGATGCGGCGTTTTTCGGAGACGTCGAGCGTTTCGGCGCTCTTCTGTAGGCGCTCCCGGAACGAGGACAGAACGTCCGCAAGCTTGAGCATGGCGGATTGGTCCAGAGCCATGGATTTCAAGGCCTCGACTTCGTCGCAGACGGCCTGGCTCCGTCCTTTCAGAGCCGGCATGCGATGTCTCAGTTCCTCGAGCGACATGAGCCCTTCCTGGTAGGCGGTCAGAAGGCGCTCCATGCTGTTCCGCAGGCGTATTTCCTCCTGTTTCAGGGCTTCGAGCCGCCGTTGGGTCGGATCCGCATGCCGCGCCGCCTCCTGCCGCCTTTTCAGCTCGTTTTCGATGAGGGACGGGTCGTCCAGCAGGCGAACGACCTCTCCCCAGACGATCGGGTCGAGAAGGTCCTGCCGGATCGGTTTTTGGGGGCATAGCGGCGTTCCTCCGTGGCGATAGGCGTCCGATCCGTAGCACCGGTAGTAGTAGATCGTTCGGGCGCTGGTCCTCGTGGATGTGCGGTAGAGACTGCTGCTGCAGTGCCGACAGTAGAGAAGGCCCTGGAGAAGGCTTTCGACTATCGTCCGGCGCAAAGAGAACTGCTTGTTCTGCCGGAGACGCTCTTCGGCCAGCGCGAACGTCTCGGGCGTCACGATCACCGGCACGGGGATCTCGATCCACTCCTCGCGGGGCCGGTCGACAAGGCCCGATCTCTGCGAGACCCGCCCTCCGTTAAGCCGCACGGGCCGAGTAATTTTCCTCTGACGGGGCATGTTCTTCGTCTTTCCGAAACAGGCCGTCCCCCGGTAGGCCGGATTCTTGAGGATCCTCCACACCGAACTCCGTTCCCAGCCCTTTCCGGACTTTCGCGCCGGGATTCCCTCCGCGTTCAACCGGGCCGTGATCCTTCCGATAGCCAAGCCTTCCCCCGTATAGAGCGCGTAGATCTTTCTTACCACCGCCGCCTCCGGCTCGAAGACCTCGTAG
>DAIBTC010000186.1 GCA_027415345.1 Nitrospirota bacterium | reverse complement strand
ATCCTCTCGCCCGATCACCGTCTCGATGGCCCCGCCCCGCCCGAGCGCGATCACCGGAACGCCCGCCGCCTGAGCCTCGACCGGCGTGATCCCGAAGTCCTCCTCCGCCATGAAGACGAAAGCCCGGGCCTTCTCGAGAACTCCTCCCCAATCCTTATCGGAAATCCAGGGGATCCACTCCATGTTTTTCTGTCCCCGGATAAGCGTCTCGATCCGGTCCCGTCCCGGACCGTCTCCGATCACCAGGAGTCGGTGGGGGGAACCCCGGAAGGCCTCCACGATCCGATCGACGTTCTTGTAGGGGACGAGACGCCCCATCGTTACGAAATACTCCCCTCCGGGGGATTTCTTCGGATGGAACCGGTCGACGTCGACCGGAGGCGGAATCACCGTGGAAGAGCGCCCGTAGATCGTTTCGATGCGCCGGGCCACGAAATGCGAGTTGGCCATGAAGGCATCGGGCCTCTGGCCCGCCCGGAGATCCCATCGTCTGAGCGCTGGAAGAAAGAGGGAGGCGGCGGCCCGCTTCGCACGGCCCGCAGGAGTCCGGGAAAAATACGCCTCCGTCATGTCCCACAGGTACCGAGGCGGCGTGTGGCAATAACAGAGATGGACTTGCCCCGGAGAAGTCAGGATCCCCTTGGCCACGGCGTGGCTCGAGGACAAAATCAGATCATACCCGGAAAGGTCGAGGGATTCAATGGCGAAGGGCATCAGGGGAAGGAGGTTCCGGTAGATCTTCTCAATGCCCGGAATCCTTCCCAGGAAGGTCTCGCCTGACGGATCCTTCGGAAGATGTCCCCGTTGAGCGGGGGGCAGGCGGTCGAAGAGCACATGGAGGTCGGCCTGCGGGTAGAGACCCAGGATCTCCCCCAGCACCCGCTCGGCTCCTGCCCAGACGGTGAGCCATTCGTGGACCACCGCGATCCTCATTGGCCCCTTTCCTCCATCGCCTGCCGGAGCACCGCCCCCACCCGCTCCCCGACACGGTCCCAGGAATAGAGTCTTGCCCGGGCGAGACCCGCTTCCCGGAGGGCATTTCCCTCACATGGCTCCTCCCCCTTCCCGTCCCCAATCGTCTCCGCAATCCTTTCCATTGAATCGCTCCAGGCCTCGGGATCCTCGGGGGAGAGAAGTGTCGCCGCCTCTCCCGCCCCCTCGACCACCGCCGGGATCCGGGAGGCCAGGACCCTGGACCCGCAAGCCAGGGCCTCGAGGACCGGAAGGCCGAACCCCTCGATCCTCGAGGGAAAGAGAAG
Source organism: Nitrospirota bacterium (assembly GCA_027415345.1). GTDB lineage: Bacteria > Nitrospirota > Leptospirillia > Leptospirillales > Leptospirillaceae > UBA4572. Next base: position 1,186 of record DAIBTC010000186.1, on the reverse strand, counting down.
GGCCACAGCCCCCCGGTAGACGGAGGGAAGATCCCCCTCCGGGATCGCCCCAAGAAAGACCACTCTCTCTTCGATCCCCAGGCGCTTCAAATGATCCCCCGTATCCGCATCCGGATTCCCCGAGAGCAAAAGCCTGAACTCCCGGGGAAGACGGGCCCGGGAAAAGGCCGAAAAGAGCAGGGAAAGGTTCTTGTGGGGCTTTCGGTTGCCCACATAGAGAAAATACGGATAACCTAAGGCATGTCGGGGGCCCTCCGGGGAGAAGGACGGCCCCACCCCGATCCCCGCCACGACCACCCGCTCCCCGGGGAGCCCCGACCAAGCCAGGATCTCCTGCTTCGACCATTCCGAAACCGTGAGGACCCGGAAAGCCTTGAAGAGGGCCGGCTTCACGATCCGTTCGTAATAGAGGTGCTTCAGGAGGCTCCCCTCCTCCGGCACCTTCAGATGGATCAGGTCGTGGAGAGTCAGGATGAAGGGCACGGGGGAGAAGAGCGGCGGGTTGAAGCCGGGGGTGAAGTAGGCCCGGGGGCGTTCCTTCCGGATCTTTCTCGAGATCCAGATCGGGTCGAATGGAGAGAGAAAAAGGGACTCCCCTCCCTCGAGGAGACGCACCCCCGGAAGGCGCGCGAGAACCTCCGTGGCGAAGCGGCCGATCCCGTGGGGGCCGCGCCATCGACCGTCGGCCAGGATTCCCGAGAAATCATCCGTCTCTCCGGATGGCCGCCCGGCCTCCCCCGGAGAAGATCCGCTCATTGTGTGAGCATCCCTTCTCCCTCCCCTCCCGGGTCCATGCATTGGGCGGGGCGGAGTTTTTTGTTCCCTCCACCCGAAAGTCCGAGACGAGCCGTCGGGATGTCGTGTCGAGGAGCTGGGCCCGGATGCCGGGACGCCCCCCTCTTGAAAACCGGGAGGGATCGAGATTCTTGACGAGAGCCCTCGCCTGATTGGCCATGTAGCTCCGGGATTACTTGCGGATTTCGGCGATGGCCAGATCCCGGAAGCCGAAGTCGTTTCCGGCAAAGAGCCGGGCCTCCCATCCCAGAATCTCCGGGAGATCCCGGAGATCGAGGCGGGAGAGCCCTTCGTCGTTTTCCCGCCAGAAGGCGGGAATCGCGGCAATACCGATCTGGACGATCTTGACCGTGCCGTCGACCTTGATCGCGAAGTGGGCCCCACACTGAAA
>DAIBTC010000185.1 GCA_027415345.1 Nitrospirota bacterium | reverse complement strand
ATTTGATCGATATCTTTTTACTATACCAGAGTTCCCTGGTATGTCTCCAGAAGTGGAGGCGACTTCCCGTCCGGGAAAGAAGAGTCTTGTCAAAGAGTAGCCGATAGAAAAGGATAAGTATAGTGATTCTTTTCTATGAAAATGATGAAAAATAATTATCTTTTTTGATTAATTAAGAGTCAGACGCAACGTTGTCCCGATGGCGTGGTGGATCTTTAATGTCATTGAAAAAATGATGAGGGTGTTAGGAGGAAAGATGCTGACAGATTTATTGATAAAGCCGGGACCTGATCCGTATCGAGAATGCTTCATTAAGAAAGAGAATTGCTTAAGAGATTGATAAACATGGCGTCCCCAACGGGATTCGAACCCGTGTTACCGCCGTGAAAGGGCGATGTCCTAGGCCGGCTAGACGATGGGGACGTATGGGGTGTTGAAATGCGGCAAACTTGGTCATTATCCTTTAAGGAAAGGGTAATGTCAATATCTTGGCCGCTTTGAAGACTCAGAGGAGCTGGAACCGAAAGGTTTTTCCCGGATCAAAGAAGCGGGAGATGGTCACCCGGGGTCTGGGAGAGGGGCAGGTACTTTCCATCCTTGGATGAGACAAGCCCGTCCCGAAGGGGCCAGTCGATGGCGATTTCCGGGTCGTTCCAGAGAATTCCCCCTTCATCCTCCGGATCGTAGAAATCGGTGCACTTGTAAAGGAAATCAGCCTTGTCGGAGATCACCTGGAAGCCGTGGGCGAACCCTTCAGGGATATACATCATCAGGTTGTTGTCTTCCGACAGGATTGTTCCGAACCAGCGGCCGAAGGTGGGGGAGGCGGTTCGCAGGTCCACCGCCACATCAAAGACCGCTCCCGTGACGACCCGGACAATCTTTCCCTGTCCATGGCGTCTTTGAAAATGCAGTCCCCTCGTGACCCCGCGGGCTGAACGGGAATGATTGTCCTGGACGAAGAGCTGGGGAAGGCCCAGACGTTCGAAGGTCTTGGCATGGAAACATTCCATGAAAAATCCCCGGCTGTCTCCGTGGACCCGGGGCATCAGGAGTCTCACTCCCGGAAGAGGGGTCTCCCTTACGTCCATTCTCCCTCCTCGAGGGCGACCATCTCCCGGAGATAGGCCCCGTAGCCGTTCTTGAGCGAGGCGGCCATCGCCAAAACCGCCTCCTTTCCGATATAACCCATCCGGAAGGCGATCTCCTCCGGACAGGCGACCTTGATTCCCTGGCGTTGTTCGATGACCTCCATGAAGATGGAGGCCTCCAGAAGGGATGCGTGGGTTCCCGTGTCGAACCAGGCCGTTCCCCGCCCCAGCTTCTCAACCGACAGGAGCTCTTCCTTGAGGTAGAGGCGGTTTAAATCGGTGATCTCGAGTTCTCCCCGGGAGGAAGGAAAGAGCGATCGTGCCCGGTCCGCGACGGTATTGTCGTAGAAGTAGATTCCCGGGACGGCGTACCGGGAAGGGGGCTTCGGAGGTTTTTCGACGATGTCCCGCACCCGGCCCCGTTCGTCGAAGGCCAGTACCCCGTAACGCTCAGGGTCCCGGATTGCATACCCGAAAATCAGGGCCCCGTGGGTGAGCCGGGCCGCTTTCTGGAGAGTTTCGGATAGACCGTGGCCGTAAAAGATGTTGTCTCCCAGGACCAGACAGACGGAATGATTGCCGATGAAGTCGGCCCCGATCAAAAAGGCCTGGGCCAGCCCTTCCGGTTTGGGCTGGACCGCGTAGGCGAGCTTGAGCCCCCATTGGGCGCCGTCTCCCAGGAGCCGGCGGAAGAGGGGGGTGTCCTCCGGAGTGGAGATGACCAGAATCTCCCGGATCCCGGCCAACATGAGGGTGGTGAGGGAGTAGTAGACCATGGGTTTGTCGTAGACCGGCATCAGCTGCTTGCTCACCGCGCGGGTGAGCGGATAGAGGCGGGTTCCCGACCCTCCCGCCAGGAGAATGCCTTTCATCGCTTCCCTCCTTGTTCCTTGCGCCGCCCCGTCCCTTGGCGTGAGCCATCGTAGCGTGACCGGAGTTCGGTCCACCAAGCACGGTTTTCGAGGTACCAACGCACCGTTTTTTCCAGGGCCTGACTGAAGGTGTGCGCCGGTTTCCAGGAAAGCTCCGTCCGGGCCTTGGAGGCATCGATCTCGTAGCGAAAATCGTGTCCCGGGCGGTCCGGAACGCGGGTGATGAGTTTCCGGTAGGAAGCCCCGTCGGGGGAGGGATGGATCCGGTCGAGGATGTCGACGATGGCGTCGACGACCTCCCGGTTGGTGCGGGGGTTTGCCGCGCCCAGGGCGTAGGTCTCGCCCACCTTCCCCCGTTCGAAGGCCGCGACCACGCCGTCACAGTGGTCCTCGACGAAGATCCAGTCCCGGATGTTCCGCCCGTCCCCGTAGAGGGGAATGGGGCGCCCTTCCAGGGCGCAGAGAATGACGGTGGGGATGAGCTTTTCAGGGAATTGCCAGGGG
>DAIBTC010000184.1 GCA_027415345.1 Nitrospirota bacterium | reverse complement strand
GGATCTCGCTCATTGCACGGCCCCCTTCGTCAGCGTGTTGGCGTGGGCCTGGTAGCCGGTGCGCTCGACGAACTTGATCAGTTCCAGCGCGTCGGCCGGGGCGAGCTGCAGCTTGACCGAGCCGGCCTCGATGATGAGGTTGGCGCTGTCGAGACCCTTGCGGATGTGACGGGGGAGGCCGAAGATCCCCTGATGGGCGAGGCCATCGTAGAAACGGAGGTCGGTGAGGCCCCGTTCGGTCAGAACGCGGTCGACAACCTCGCGGCTCATTGCGAGGGGATCGACCCCCTTCGAGGCCAGGGTGAAGCCCCAGGGAAGGCCGAAGGAAGGGATGTTGACCGAAAATCCTCGAACGGTCGGGAAGGCGGTCCGCATGGTCTGGTAGACGGCGGAAAAGGCCAGCAAAAATGGGTGTGCGGCGGAGCCGGCCTGAACGGAGATCGTTCCCCCCGGCGACAGGTGGTCGCACGCGATCCTGTAGAACTCCCGGGTGTAGAGAAGGTAGGCGGGGCCTTCCTCGACCGGCTCCGAGAGATCGGTGATGATGACGTCAAAGATCTCCTTCGACTCCTCGAGGTACTTCCGCGCATCGGTTGAGATGACCTCTGCCCTGGGATCGTCGAAGGCTCCCTGATGCCATTCGGGAAGGTGCTCTTTGGACAGGGAGATCACCTGGTCGTCGATGTCGACCATAACTGCCCGCTCGACGGTCGGATGGCGCAAGGCCTCCCGGAGGGTCGCGCCTTCGCCGCCGCCGACAATAAAGACCGAGCGCGGCGCCGGATGGGCGATCATGGCGGGATGGACCAGGGCTTCGTGGTAGATGAACTCGTCTTCCTGTGTCGACTGCATCTTCTCGTCGAGGGCCAGGGCCTTCCCGTAGACGTTTGTCTTCAGGATGTCGACCTTCTGGAACTGGGTCTGGCGGGAGACGAGGATGCCCTCGATCCCGTGCATGTGGCCGAGAGACGGGGCTGCATACTCAATATACCACTTGGAGGCTCTCGCTTGGCTCATCCGCTTCAATTCCTTTCCCCTGATGGTCGGGCCGGTCGTCGGAGAGGACCTCTCCGGGTTCCCCTTCGATCTTGTGAGCAATCTTTTCGTTGCTGATCCCGATGATGCCCCGCTTGATCTCGTGGATGCTCGGATTTTGTGAGCGGAAGGCGTGGGCGAGATGAATCGCTGCCACCTCGGGCTTGAGGGTCTCTCCGCAGGTGAAGACGTCGACCGCGGCATAGCGGTATTCTGGCCAGGTATGGATGGCAAGGTGGGATTCGGCGATGACGACGACCCCGCTTACACCAAAGGGGCTGAAGTGGTGAAACTTGTCGTCGACAATAGTGGCTTTGGCCGCCCGGGCGGCTTCAAGCATGGCGTTTCTGACAAAAACGGGATCGGAAAGGGAGTCGGACTGGCAGTCTTTCAGTTCGACGAGAAGCTGTGTTCCCAAAGCGTGCACTCGGCACCCCCTGTCGTGAGGTCGTTAGGTCAACCCGAAGCCTTTTGGCCAGACATGCCAAAGGCCGGGATCGGTCATGGATGGAAGACGGCGTTCCTTTCTCTCCGGGAGGAAGGCCGTTCTGGCGTTCCCGGCCCGAAGAGGCTGAGGGGCAGTCACGACGAAGCTCCTTTGATGCAGGGGAAGCCGATCGGATCTCCGGACAGAGCCCGGATTGCAGCGTATGTCCCTTTTCCGGGAGGTTTCGACCGGCTGGACGGGAACGTAATTCCGCCGTGCTTCCATTGTCGTGGCGGAGGCGGTTCCCGGTCAACAATCGGTCAGAATATACACGTTTTTTCAGGGATTGCAAGCAATATTTTTATTGTTTTATAGCAGCCACTTGAAAGAGGAGGAGAGAGGCGGATTGTTCTCTCCCCCCGGAGTGGATTCGGGGCCCGGGTCCACTCCGGAAATCCTGATCCCCGAGAATTCTTGGATGTCGGGAAGTTAAAGCTTATGGGCGTTTGACGGCCCAGGAGACGACGGGTTGTGTGTTGATCTGGCGGGTAAAGTCGTTGATAAAGTCGGTGAAGGGAAGGATCGCGACCTGTCGGGTTTTTCGTACCAGCACCTTTACGTAAAGGGAGGAATCTCCGGGAACGTAATGGCCGATCCCGTCGAAGCGAACAAAATTTCCGCCGAAGAGACTGTTCGAAAGGAGAATGACGAAGACCCCCCGGTCGAAGGCTCCGTGCTTCACAAGATGGCCTTTTTTGTCGTAGGCCTTTACGACGATGGCGTCGAGAAGGTTGGGTTCTCCCCGGGGATGCCAGAAGCGAACGGTGATTTCATGGATTCCGCGAAAGGTCTTTGTGGCGGGAATGACAATCCTGCGGCCCTTCGAGTCGACGTAGGGCTTTTCCCTGGTGATGTCCATCCAGAACTTGTTGTAATGGAGGCGCCGGTCTGGAGAGAAGTTCAGGGGGAGGACCTTCTCCGTCGAGCCTTTCTCCGTCACGAAGAGAACCTT
>DAIBTC010000183.1 GCA_027415345.1 Nitrospirota bacterium | reverse complement strand
CTGACCCTCTGCGACAAAGAGGACGCAACACATATTCCTGTGGCCACCTACAAGTCGATGGAGGAGGCCGTTTCCGACATGGAAGAGGTCAACCGGATCCTGTCGGGAGAAGGTGAACACCTGATTGGGAAGTAGATCGGCTGATCCTAAATGGCTTTCCGGTTTGTATGCAATTTTTGCATAGAGTGTGCGGAGGCATTATGAGGGGCCGAAACGTCACGACTCTTTAGGAGCGAATCTGATAAATACGGAAACGGAATAAACGGAAAAAACGGAGAAAGGGTCTTATTCCGTATCGTTCCGGGAACGATTTTCCTGTGATTCAGACTGGCCGGAAATTGACCAAACCGACAAATTGAGTGAAGAGACCTGGGGATGGGGATTCGATTCCACACCTTCATCCACAGTTTTTGGGGAGACACCATGAAAATCCAGTACGTCTCGGACCTTCATACGGAATTCGGCTTCCAGGCCCTCCGGAAATCGGACCTCAAGGGGGACATTCTTGTTCTGGCCGGAGACATCGCCGGGAAACCCAGGAAACTGACCCAGTATCTTCACTCCCTGGCCGGAACTGTCCCGATCCTGTATGTAATGGGAAACCACGAGTTCTACGGCCATGACTTCGCGATGGACCTCTTGAAATATCAGAAGGCGACCGAGACCCAAACCGGAGTGAATTTTCTCGAGAACCGGTCCGTCGAGATCGGCGGGATCCGCTTTCTGGGATGCACCCTCTGGACGGACTTCTTCGGGGGAATGCAGGGGAAGTCCTCCGAGCGGGGGATAAACGACTTCGAATTCATCACCCTGGAGGGAGACAAGCTTCACTGGATGGATGTGGCCTATCGTCACCGGGAATCCCTGGCCTGGCTCAGAAAAGAACTGGAGACCTCCTTCCCGGGCCCGACGGTGGTCATCACCCATCATGCCCCGTCCGCCCTGTCGAATCCGCCCCAGTTCGCCGGAAGCCCCATTTCCGGGGCGTTCTACTCGAACCTGGACGATCTGATCGAGGAGACGCACCCGGTCCTCTGGATCCACGGCCACATGCACAATACATCGGACTATCTGATCGGCAAGACAAGGGTGGTCTGCAACCCCTTCGGATACGAGGGAATCGAGGTCAACGTGGACTGGGATCCCGAAGCGATGGTGGAAGTAGATGAAGAAACCTGATGACAGAATTCTCCGACTCCCAACAAACAAGGCTGGCCGGGATTTCGTCCTGGGGGATCTCCACGGGACCACGGATCTTCTCCGGGCCCTGATGGAGCATGTGGCGTTCGACCCTGAAAAGGATCGCCTTTTTTCCGTGGGGGATCTCGTCGACCGGGGAGTAGACAGCCCAGGGGGATTGGCCCTTCTCCTGGAACCCTGGTTCCAGGCCGTCCTCGGCAACCACGAGGACATGATGATGGACTACCTCCTTCCCCGGGACCGGCAGAAATATCCCATGGAGTCGGCGAATGGTCTTTCGGACCATGCTTTCCTCTTCAACGGAGGAGAGGCATGGTTTGGAAATTATCGAATGCCGGCGGCGGTGAAAGGCCGCCTGGAATCTCTTCCTCTTCTGATCGTGGTTGGGGAAGGCGAGTCCCGGTTCCATGTCGTCCATGCCGACCTGGTGAGGAATCTCCTGGATCCGGTCGGACAAACTGCCTCCCTCCCTTGGGAGACGGCAGGATCCGCTCCGAAAGGATCCGAAAAGGGGAACCGTCCGGAGGTCCTTTTCTTCACCGATTCCGACATTGATGCGGGGCTCCCTTGGGAGGAGAACCGGTACATTCCGGGTTTCGACACCTTCGGGACGGTGGTCGATTCCCTGACCTGGGACCGGTCCCTGGTCCACGCGATCAACATGCAAAAACGGGGACTTCCGGTGGAGGGACTGGCTCTTGAAACCCCGGAGCTCTCTCCGACCTACTGCGGACACACCCCGCTCCGGAAACCCCTGTTGGCGGCCAGCCACCGATTCATCGACACCGGAGGGTTCATACGAAAAAGCCTTGAATCGGGACTCTCTCTGGCGGAGGCCCTGACCGATCGGGTGTGGACGGCTAGAAAGCATTCAAACGGGACAATCGAGGTGGAGGAAAGGGTATTCGAGAAGCTGGAAAATTAGACCAACGGAGAAGAATATGGACAGCGAGAAAGCCTGGCTCGATGAGTTGTTCCGGATGCTTTCTGCCGGGGAAATCAGCCGCCGCGAATTCGAGGAAGCCACAGGCCATGAATGGTGGTGGGGAGACATCCTGGAAGGCCTTGGAAAAAGGAACCTTCCTTACCCGACCGTCGAACCGAACAGGACAGACACGCAACAGAGATTGGCGGACGAGGTTTTTTGATGGAGACCCGGGATTGTGCGCACGTCAGAAATCGATATCATGCTATGTTAAACTCAATGAGTGGGTTTCAAACAGATTCACCCTCCTTTCCTTATCATAAGGGAGTACGCCAATGACTCGACCACAACT
>DAIBTC010000182.1 GCA_027415345.1 Nitrospirota bacterium | reverse complement strand
GAAGGAGGCCTGGGTCAGGGTCTTGACCCGGGCCCAGGTCAGTTCCGCGTCCAGTCGCTGGGCCCGGTCGCGTTCGAGAGCCCGCCTGTCGGCCTCCACCAGGTCTTCATACCGGATGGGATCCATGATGGCCATCAGGGATCCGGCCTTGACCGGAGACCCTTCCACGTAAAGGAGCTTCATGATGCGACCGGTATCGTGGAAGGCCAGCTGGACTTCGCGCAGATCGATGTTTCCATAGAGGACGAGGGCGTCGGTCTGACTCTTCGTCCGGTGCGAGGCCCAGTACCAGAGTCCTCCCCCGACCAGAGAGAGAAGGAGAAGGGCGATGATGAGTCGTTTGGGTTTGGGAGCCATGGTTTCTCCTTGAGTCTGCCTGTTGGACAATCGTCAGGGCTTTGGGGTCCCGGCCGCAAGTCCTGGTGGGGTAATGGTGCCGCGTGCATACTGGTAGGCCACATATCCGTTCATCAGAAGGTAACGGGCCCGGATGACGGACTCCCGGGCCTGCCTGAGGGAGGTCTGGGCATCCATGACATCGACGGACTGAACCTGGCCCTCACGGTAGGCCTCTTCGACGAGTGTGTCGTTCTTGAAGGCGTTTTCCTCCTCGGTCAGGGCCTCTTCGAGCTGTTGCCGGGCATCGGAGATGGCGATAGCGGCCTTTCTCAGATCGGCCGCGACCTGGAGACGAACCGACTCCCGGGTGTCGAGGGCGGCCATGAGGTCGGACCGGGCCTTGGCGGTCTGATGGATCATGTAACCGCCCTCGATCAGGGGGATCGTCAGGATTCCGCCGAAGTTGAAGGTGGAATAGGGACTGTTGTTCGGAATGTAGGTAAAGGGAAGCGCTCCGTGGGGGAGGGTGGCGGTGAAGGACTGAAAGAGGGCATTGAGGGTCGGATAGTTCTGTGAGCGGGAGTTCTTGAGCCCGGCCCGGGCGGCCCTGACGTTGGCCCGCGCCTCCTTCCATTCGGGCCGGTGGGAGAGAGCCACCGGAAGGTCCCGGTCGGGATCGGGGGCCAGGATTTCGTTGGGATCGTGGAGAACCTCCTGGGCCACGAGACGGAGATCGCGGCTCATCCCCATGATCTGGGCCAAGTTGACGGAATCGGTCCGGACCTGGTCCCGGGAGCGGATCAGGGCGAGCCTGGCCGCCTCGACGTTGACCCGGGCCCGGGTGACGTCTAAAACGATTCCCGATCCCGTGGAGTAGCGCAACCGGGCCCGGGCCATCTGGAGCTCGGCATCTTCCAGGCTCTTTAGGTCGGCCAGGACCTGGTGCTGGTCCGCGAGGAGGGTGAAATAGTCGGATTCGGCATCCCGGACGGTCTGGGACCACAGGGTGAGCTTTCTGGCTTCCTCCGCCCGGTAGGCCCAGCGGCTCTGGTCAACCTGGGAGCCTGTCTTTCCGAAATCGAGGAGGTCCTGGGTCAGGGTGAAGGTGAGGAGGTTCAGGTCCTCATATTCGTAGTCGGGAAAAAGGAAAAATCCGAAAAGGCTGTTTCCGTAAATGGTCTGGAAGCTGGCCGAAAGCTGGGGATACTCGGCCGAACGGGCCTGCCCGACAACCTCCCGGGCGCTTTTGACCCGGGCTGTCTCGGCCCTGAGGTCGGGCCGGGCCGCCAGGGCCCGGGAGACGGCCTGTTCCAGAGTCACGGGAACCGCGGCCGGATCCTCTGCCGCCCGGGCGGGGGAAGGGTCCAGGACGGGCGTGACTTTCAGGACTCCAAGGCTGAAAAGGAAAAAGGGGAGAAAGAAGAATCGGGCAAGGAGGGAAGGGAGAGGCCCCCTCCTTCGGAGCGTGGCCTTCTTTCCGTGGAGTCTCTGGCTCACATCTCTCTCCCTGGAGGTCGACTTGACTGGCCCGGAAGGTCCGTGGCCCTCTTTGTTTCAAAGCGTACCATAATTCCTAGCTCCATTCAATAAAGATTAAAATATTTTTGAAATACCCTCCGACCTGAGATTTTCCGGTGCGGGGAAGCTCTCCCTCCCTCCAGGCCACTCTCCGCCGATTGTCTCGGCTCCGTCACCGTCTCTTGAGATCCTGTTATTTCTCTTTCCCTCAAAATAGGATCCGCCGAACATACCGGCGTCAATGCAAAGAGTCAGGAGGGTGCCATGCCCGACCATCCGCGGGTCTCCGAAGTCCTCTCCCTTTCGTCTATCCTCTCCCTCTCCTCCCTCACCCAAGCCTCCGGTCCGCCTGGCCCGGGTGCTTGTCATCACAACGGCCTGGGTCTCCGAAAATACTCCCGCGGAAAAGGTCACCCGGATGCTCGGCCAGGATCCCCGACTACCGGGGCTGGCCATCCTCCAGAATCAGAACCCCGTCGGATTTGTCAGCCGCAGCATGCGGGGGAAATCCTGAGTCGAAGAAGTAAAACGATGAAAAGCGGGAGCTTCTCGAAGAGCCTGGAGTCGGGAGCTCCCCAGGGGTTTCTCGAAAGTCCTGCCCTTGCCTGCGATTCATTTCTCTCCATT
>DAIBTC010000181.1 GCA_027415345.1 Nitrospirota bacterium | reverse complement strand
AGGGGCTCGTTGTGGGGCTCAAGGACATCATGAAAAAGGTGCGCGGCTCCTTTTAAGCCACCGGTCCGTCGACCAACTGTTCTAAGGAGGTGTCATGTCCTCGGAGATTATCTACGATTCCCCGAACCACAAGTTCTGCTGGCTGGGTCGCGACGAGACCGGGCTTGAGGAAGGTGTTCAGACCAATCAGTACCTGATCGTGGACAACGGGCGGGGGACCCTGCTCGATCCCGGCGGCTTCGGCGTCTTTTCTCGCGTCGTTGTGAACATGAGCGAGTTTGTCGATCCGGAGAAGGTCGATCATATCTTTCTTTGCCACCAGGACCCCGATGTGGGAGGGGGACTGGCCTCCTGGCTGGACATGACCCCCGCCCGCGTTCATGTGTCGGCCCTCTGGATCCGCTTTCTCCTTCACTACGGGGTGACGGCCCTTGACCGGATCGAAGGGATTCCCGACGGGGGGGGGACCCTCACGCTGGCCTCCGGAAGCCGGATTGAATTCGTTCCCGCCCACTTCCTGCATTCTCCCGGCAACTTCCACGTCTTCGACCACGCCTCGGGGATTCTCTTTACGGGGGATGTGGGGGCGGCAATCTATCCCAAGGGAGAGACGCCCCTCTACGTGGAGAACTTCGATGACCACGTCAAGCACATGGAAGGATTTCACGTGCGCTATGTCGGAACGTCGAAGGCGATCGAGTACTGGATCGGGAAGATCCGGAACCTTCCCATCAAGATGATTTGTCCCCAGCACGGATCGATCTTTCGCGAGAAGGAGGCCCGACAGTTTCTCGACTGGATTTCCCGGGCGAAGGTCGGCTTCGATGCGAATATTTTCACCTAAGGATACCGGGTTTCCCGGCGAAAAAACGCCCTCCCCCGTTTCCCACAGGAGCGCCTCATGAGCAGTGGCAAGACAGATATCGAGAACCTCGTTCTCCAGGTCGGCACGAACCAGATGGAGCTTGTCGACTTCCGGATCTTCCAGATCGACAAGAACAACCCCGAGAAGGTCATGGAAGGGATCTACGGGGTCAATGTCGCCAAGGTGATCGAGATCATCAAGCTTCCCGAGATCACGCCGGTCCCCAACGCCAATCCCTTCCAGGATGGAGTCATCAACCTCCGGGGCATCGTGATTCCCATCATCAACCTCGCCCGCTGGATGCGGGTCACCGAGCCGTCCGGGATCACGTCGACCCAGGTGATCGTGACGGAGTTCTCGAACATCCGCCTGGGCTTTCTCGTGCACCAGAGCGTCCAGATCCGCCGGGTCTCCTGGAAGAGCATCGTTCCGATCAACCTGCCCTCTTCCGCCGGTCACAAGGATTCGAGCGTGGTGGGGACCATCAAGCTGACCGACGGTCCCGACGAGGGCCGGGTTCTGCTCATCCTGGACTTCGAGACGATCGTGGAGGAGATGGGGCTTTATTCCCGTCAGGAGCACGATCTCGAATCCATGCAGAAGGCGCCCCCCACGGGGAAGGTCGTTCTCGTTGTCGACGACAGCGCCGTGGCGAGAAACATGCTCTCCAAGGCGCTCGACAAGGACGGATACAAGGTTCTTCTGGGCCGGAACGGCGAGGAGGGGCTCACCGTCCTCGGCCAGATCTGGAACAAGAATCCTTCCGACCTGGCCGCCATTATCTCCGATGTGGAGATGCCGATCATGGACGGGTACTCCTTCGTCAAGAAGGTCAAGGAGCATCCCGAATGGAAGAACATTCCGATCATCATGAACTCCTCGATGAGCGGAACGGAAAACGTCCGGAAGGGACGGGAGCTCGGCATCGACGAATATGTCGTGAAGTTCGAGCCGCAGAAGTTCCTTGAGGCGTTGAACCTGGCTCTCTCCAAGCACCAGGCGAGGATGACGGCCAAGCCCTAGACAGCCACCGTGCATAAAAACTGAGAAGGCCGGTCGGGAGATTCCCGGCCGGCCTTTTTTGTCTCGAAGGGTCTGTGGCGTTCGGATCCTGGGGGCCGTCTCAGAACTTGGGGAAGTAGACGAAGGACTCTCCGAAGAGAAGCACAAAGGCAAAGATCCAGGGAAGCTGGGGGGCGACCCGGAAGAGGAATCCGGGCTCGGTGCCCGGGGGAAGATCGGGGCGCGCCTCGACAAGGAGCGCTCCGAATCCGACTGCGGCGGCCAGACTCCCGGTAATCCCGAACCAGGAGATCATTTCGAGGCCGCCGATACTGTGCATCGAGGCGTAAAGGTTGAGGGTCATCCCTCCCTGGATCAGGAGGAATTCGATGCCGAGATAGAGAATGATCTTGGCGTGAAAGGCTGTCTTGTCATTCACGGAGTGTCGCCTCCCGTTAGCACTTTTTGGCGTTCCATCTCCCGGGCCAGCTGGCCGCAGGCGGCCAGGACGTCGGGGCCCATTGTCTTTCTGACGGTGGCGGTGATGTGGAATCCGGAGAGGATCTCCTGAAACCTCGCGACATCGGCCTCGGAGGGCCGGGCGTAGGGGGACCCGGGAAAGGGATTGAAGGCAATGAGGTTGACCTTCGACTTAAAGGGAGCGAGAAGCCGCCCCAGGGCGCGGGCCG
>DAIBTC010000180.1 GCA_027415345.1 Nitrospirota bacterium | reverse complement strand
CTTCGGCCTCTTCTCGGGCTTTCTCATGCTCCTTCTGGGCTCCCCCGATCCCGTTGGACGGCCGGCCTCCGGGCTCCTGATCCTCTTCGTCTGGTTTTTGGCCTCCTGGACCATGTTCCGCCTCATGCAGCGTCTTCTTTTCGGGGAGAGGAAGGGAGAGCTTGTCGCCAGGGATCTCGCAGGGCCCGAAATCGCCCCACTTGTCCTGGCCCTCATCGTCCTTGTCGTCCTGGGTCTCATCCCCTACCTCGCCCCCTCAGGGGGCGCAACCGACAGGGCCCTCTTCCCCGGAAAGGGAGCGGCATGAAAGCGGATCTGTCTCCTTCTTCCTTTACGGAAGACCAGCGCATGGCCCTCCGGGGCAAGGTTCTTCTCGCGGGGGAGATTATTGCCAAAAGCTGGCCCATGCGGACCTTTGTCCACCACAATCCCCTTCACGGACTGGAATCCCTGCCCTTTTCCCGCGCCGTGAGGGTCGCCTCCCAGAGTATGGGTGGCCGGGGATACCTGTCGGATGAGGAGTTCCGGGAGATCTTCCGTTCGGGAAGAATCCAGCCAGCCCACCTGGACCGGGCCCTGGCAGAGGTCGCCGGATCCCCCCCGCCGGTACTCCTTCCGGAAGGGAGGACGATCACCCGGATCGAGGTCTTCCGGGCCCAGCTCCTGTCTCCGATCTCTCCCCCCTCCCCCGCGCACATCGAGGCCGTCCTTGGCCACCACCCCGACCGGACCCTGATTCTGTCCCTGGTTTCCCATCTCTCCTCACCTCCCTTCCGGGGCGGATCACAGGAGGAGATCGCGAGCGCCCCCGGGGGCCCCGGGGATTTCACCGGATGGGGGGAGGGAGGCTCCACCCTCTCCGACTGGTCCGACAAAAGCTTCGGAACCCGGATAACGGAGCTGATCAACGGCGAAATGATCAAGTGGTGCGAAGCCTTCCTGGACGAAAACCATGCCACCTGGTCCATGCCGGGACGGGAGCAGGGCCTTTACCGGGCCTGGAAGTCCCTTTGTTCCCGGGAATGGTCCCCGTGCGGCATCAAAAACCACCGGAGGCGTCTTGAGAACCTCCCCGGAGTCCCCGAAGACGCTCTCCTTGAGCATCTGGAGGTTCTCGGGATCCCTGAAGAGCTTCACCAGGGTTACCTCTCCCGGCACCTGGCCGCCCTTCCCGGATGGGCGGCCTTCATCAAATGGCGGGCCGACCAGAGCGACTATCCCTTCCAGATCTCCTATCCGGCCGACCTGGTCGAGTATCTGGCCGTGCGGCTCTGGTACGAAAGGGAGATGGTCGCCTCCGCCATCCGGGAAAATCCGGAAAGGGGCGAAGGGAGGAAAGGCTCCCAGGAGAGAAAGGACAGCCTTGGGCTTTCCCGGCCCCAAAACCCCGGATCGGAGGACCGGACCGGACTCCTTGGCGACGGGTTGAGACTTGTCCGGCTGACACGGGAGCTTGGGATATCCCCGGAGGCCCTCTCCGGCGCGGCCCCCCGTGATCTCCTGACACTGCTTGCATGGATGGATTCCTTTCCGGAGGAAGCCCACGGAGCAGTCTGGCTTGAGGCCTATGAAAGGGGATACCGGGAGCCGCTGCTCGCCTCTGTCAGAGGCGCTTTTTCCGACCTTCAGGAGAAAACAGGCAGCAAGGCCGCATCGGAAGCTTCCATGGACAAGGTCCGGCCCCAGGCCCAGGCGGTCTTCTGCATCGACGTCCGCTCCGAGCCCTTCCGCCGCCACCTCGAATCCTCCGGAGACTATGAAACCTTCGGTTTCGCAGGATTCTTTTCGGTCTTTGTCCGCTACCGGGCCCTGGAGAGCCGCCATGAGACCGACCAGTTCCCCGTCATCATGAAGGCCCGGAACAACGTCCGGGAGGTGCCCCGCTCCTACCATGGGGGACTCCTGGACCGCCACCGCTCGGGACACCGGGTTCTCCATGCGGGCCACGCCCTTCTCCACGACCTGAAGGAAAATGTGGTGACCCCCTATGTCGCCGTCGAGACCCTGGGCTGGTTCTATGGGCTGCCCCTGGTGGGCAAGACTCTGTCTCCGGTCCTCCAGAGCCGCCTGGCCTCGGCAATCCGGCGCCTCTTTGTCCCCCGGGTCTCGACGACATTGACCGTGGACAAACTTTCGCGGGAGGAGGTGAACGAGATGCTGGCAGGCGAGCAGCGGGCGGTCATCCGCCGGGCCCTGAAGGAAGAGTTCGGAGAGCGTAACCTGAATCTCTCCCTGGAACGTCTGGAATTTCTTCGTCAGCGGGCCCTCGAGATGATCACCCCCGAACAGGCCAAAGCGGTCCGCCGGGCTCTGCCTGCGGCCCTCTCTCCTTTGGAGGAGGACGCATTCGTCCGCATCCTGAGGAGCCGCTTCCGGATCACACCCGGATGGGCCTTTGCCCGGATGGAGAAGATGACCCGGATCGGATTTTCGACAGACGAACAGATCCTGACCGTGGAGACCGCCCTCAGGATGATGGGAATGACAAGAAACTTCGCCCGTCTCGTCCTCTTTTGCAGCCACGGGAGCACATCGGACAACAATCCCTTCGAGTCGGCCCTGGACTGCGGCGCCTGCG
>DAIBTC010000017.1 GCA_027415345.1 Nitrospirota bacterium | reverse complement strand
GGCCCCTTTCTCAGTCTGGGGGGATTCCTGGCCCTGGCCTTTCCCGGACTCACCCAGGCCCTTAACAGCCATATTCTGGAGATCCCCCTGTGAAGATCACCTTTATCGGAATCGGACATATGGGAGAGCCCATGGTTGGACGTCTCCTGTCCTCAGGCTTTTCTGTCACCATCCATAACAGAACCAGGGAACGGGCCCTGCCCCTTCTCGAGAAAGGGGCCCTCTGGGCCGAAACCCCGGCACAGAGCGCCTTGGGGTGCGATATTCTTGCCACCATGGTTGCCGACGACACGGCCCTTGAATCACTCCTCGGTCCCGGAAGAATTCTTGACTCCCTGCCGGAAGGGGCCGTCCACCTCTCTTTTTCCACAATCAGCGTCGACTATGCGTCATCGCTTGAGAAACGGCACGGAGCCCGTGGACAGGGATTTGTCTCGGCACCGGTCTTCGGACGTCCGGATGCCGTGCGGGAAGGACGCCTCCGACTTCTCTGTGCCGGAAAAGAGGGGCCGGTCCAGAAGGTCCTTCCCCTTCTGAACGCCTTGGGACCTCGGGTGTTCCGCCTGGGGGAGAATCCTGCGACTGCCAACATTGTCAAGCTTTCCGGAAACTTCATGATTGCCTCCGTCCTGGAAACCCTTGGAGAAACTTTTGCCCTGGCGAAGAAGTCCGGAGTGGATCCGGCCCTCTTTCTGGAAATCGTCAACGACTCTCTCTTTCACTCCCCCCTTTATGAAAACTATGGCCGGATCATGGCTGAAAAACGCTACGATACGCCCGGCTTCACCATGGATCTGGGCCTCAAGGACATCAATCTCGTGCTCGAGGCCGCCAATACCCTTCGTGTCCCCCTGCCCCTGGGAGGGATCCTTCGCGATTCCTTCCTCTCCGGACTTTCCCACGGGAGACAGTCCCTGGACTGGTCGGCCGTGGTCCTCTCCCATTATGAAAGGGCCGGCATTCCGGAAGGAGTATAAGCAGACTTATCCGGAACCGGCGTCTCCTCTTTCTCCAGCAATTTTTCGGGGGTTGGACACCCCTCCTTTTTTGCTCCCTCAATCCCTAGCACATCTCTTTTTTTTCAAGTTTTTGTACTTTATGACGCCCGTCATATTTGTCTTTTTTCCCTAAGCTTAATCTCGTTGTCATAGGGGGCTCGGTTCCGGTCCATTTCCTTCGACCGGAGCAGGGATGCTGGCCCTTCGGACGACCCCCCCACCCCTGTGACAAGGAGAAGCCCCATGATCTCCCGCTTTCTTTTCGGATTTTATGAACGGATTGCCCTTTACCTCTTCCCGGTTTTATTGTTTCTGGCTGTCCCTTTTCCTCTCCATGCCGCCACCCGGACTTTCAACATGACCATCGAAGAAGTGACCATCCGGGTCGCCCCCGACCTGACCTTCAATACCTTTGCCTTCGACGGCCAAGTTCCCGGCCCGCTCATTCATGTCCGGGAGGGCGACAAGGTCACCGTCCACCTGACCAACAACACCTCCCTCCCCCACACCATCCACTGGCATGGCATCAACCAGACGCACGGAAACTGGAAGATGGATGGTGTTCCCATGGTGACCCAGCAAGCGATCCAGCCGGGAGACACCTTCACCTATCACTGGGTCGCAGAACGGAGCGGCACCCTCTGGTACCACTGCCACGTGAACGTGAACGAACATGTCGCCATGCGGGGCATGTGGGGGCCCATCATCATCGATCCGAAAAAACCCTCGACACTCGAGAAGAAGGTCACCAAGGACTTCATCCTGATGTACAGCTCCTGGGAATCCCCCTATGCGCACCATTACGGACGGGGAGGGGGACCCAAAGACCAGGCGGACTACTGGTCGGTCAATGCCAAATCCTTCCCTCTCGACATGCCGGTCCGCGTCAAGAAAGGGGACATTGTCCGGTTCCATTTCATCGGAGCCGGGGATGCCTTTCACGAGATCCACCTTCATGGCCACGACATGCTCATCGTCCGGAAGGATGGCTATCCGCTTCCCCATCCTTATTTCGTTGACACCATCCTGGTCGGACCGGGGGAACGCTACGATGCCATCGTCCGGATGGACAACCCAGGCCGGTTCGTGATGCACGATCATATCGACAAGCACATGACCAACGGGGGCAAGGAGATGGGCGGTCCCATGACGGTCATCGAATATGACGGCATTCCCAAGGAGGACTGGTATGTCTGGAAGGACAAGGACAAGACCTATGACCCGGATTTCTTCTACACCCTATCCATGAAGAAAGGGTATGGAATTTTCCAGAATCCCCGCTTCAAGGGAACTCCGGTCCAGTGAACACTCATTTCGATCATAGGAGAGGAAGCATGAAAGAGAGGCTCCGAACTTTGAGGATTTATCCGGCCTTGCTGGCGCTGGGGGGAGTTGTCGTTGCCTTCTCTTCGGCCTGGGCGGGCGAGGACGCCGGAATGAGTCTTCTTAATAACCGCTGCGCCTCCTGCCACAACCTGAGAGGGCCGGCCCCTTCCTCGATCCACGCCCTCTGGGCCAGGAAGGCGCCAGACCTGTTTTACGCCGGCAACAAGTTCCGGCGGAAATGGCTCATCTCCTGGCTTCAGAAGCCTGTCCGGATCCGGCCGGCAGGAGAATTCTATGCGGACCATATCAAACCGGGACCCAAAAGGGACATGGTGGATGAATCGACGCTGAAACCCCATCTGGCCTTAAGTGCCGCTGATGCAAAACTTGCGGCCGATGCCCTGATGAAGCTTCGGGCCCATGACGATCTGATTGCCAAGGAACAGGTTCCGGAAGGAACGATCTCGACATCGATGGGGTCTCTGGTCTTCGACAAATTTCTGGGGTGCATGGCCTGTCACCGGATCAGGAAGGATTTCGGAGGGCTTTCGGGCCCGGAGCTCTACACGGCAGGAGAGCGCCTGAAACCCCGGTTCATGGCGAGCTATATCCGCTCTCCCCAAGCCTGGGATCCCAAAATCTGGATGCCGAACAAGCATGTGAGCGACACCCGCATCATCCAGCTGGTCCACTATCTCCAGGCGCTTTCGAAGGGAGGATCTCATGAATAAAAAATCTTTCTTATTTCTTGGCGCCATCACCCTCTGGACACTGTCACCGGTTCTGGCCGGAACATCCATTGCCGCCTCCGCCAAGGATAATTACCGGACCTACTGTGCCCAATGTCACGGGATAGCCGGAAACGGCCGCGGAATCAATATCCGTGACATGTCTGTTCAGCCCCGGAACCACACCGACGCCGAGTACATGTCCCAGAGGTCGGATGATGACCTGGCAAAGGCCGACAGGGAGGGGGGGTTGGCGATTGACAAATCCGTCCTCATGCCTCCCTGGGGAGACACCCTGTCTCCGTCGGAAATCCAGGACATGGTCCAGTATCTCCGGACCCTCTGCCACTGCAAATACAACAGCCAGTGAACCCTATCATCCTGGAAGGAGGCCAGAGGAATTTCTAAATTTTTTATGCCTGTCTTTTTAACCGTAAACACCGATCGGTGTTTTATCGCCATCCTTAACACAAGAGAGGGACTTATGAGACTCGCAAAGAAAACACTCGCATCACTTTGTGCAGGCCTTGCCATCGGAGGATTGCTGTCCGGCCCCGCCCAGGCCAGGACCGTGAAGGTCGTCATGACCGCCAAGGAGGTCAACATTCCCATCGACAACAAGGGGACGATGTACCCGGCCTGGACCTTCAACGGAACGATTCCGGGCCCTGTCGTCCGCGTCCGCCAAGGGGATACAGTGGATTTCACACTGATCAACCCGGCCTCCAACAAGAACTCCCATGCGATGGACTTTCACGCAGCCCAGGTCGACGTCCTGAAGGAGTTTGCCCCCATCAAGCCGGGAACCAGAGAACACTGGAAATTTGTGGCCAAGGTGCCGGGAGTCTTCATGTATCATTGTGGAGCCATGCCCATGATCGAACATATCGCCCGCGGCATGTACGGAGTCATCATCGTCGACCCCAAGGGAGGGTACTCCCGGAAATTTCCCAAACCCGACAGGGAGTATGTCCTCGTCCAGGGACAGCTCTTCCAGCATCCTGACGATTACCAGGCCATGCTCCTGAACAAGAACTGGACCAACTCCCTTGTCAACGGAAAGGTCTTTCACTACGATCCGGTCCATGACCCCAACGCCCGCCAGGCTCTGGTCGCCAAACCCGGAGAACGGGTGCGGATCTATTTTGTCAATGCCAACGTCAACCTTCCTGTGGCCCTTCACCCGATTGCCGGAATCTGGGATCGCGTCTACATCAACGGGAATCCCCGAAACGTTCTTTATGGAATGCAGACTTATGGGGTGGCCGCCACCGAAGGCGACATCCTGGACATCGTCTCTCCGAAGGACCGTCCGACAAACAATGCCATCGTCGACCACCAGCTCAATGCCGCCCTCAGAGGCGCCATTACCGTCCTCATGAACACTCCGGACGCCGACCCGAAAGCCGGGCGCGGAACCAACCTCGTTCTCAAGTAACGCCCGCTCCTAGGGGGACCTTGGGTCCCCCTGTCTTTTTTCTCCTATCCCAAAAATCTTTTTCCCCTGAGCCTCCTCCATCTATTGACAAACACCCCGGTGGGGGTATGGTTGATTCATCCCCGCAACAATCATCCTTTTTCATTAAGTCATGAATGGGGTGTTTTTGCGCGTTTTTGATATTTTTTCTGAAGTTTGTCTTACACAGAGCGGGGGAGACCTTATGAAAATAGATATCGAAAATCCACATTCATTCCAAAGAACTCACGGAAGGAGACCAACGATGCAAAAATGGCGTTTGATTCAGGCAGGTATGGGACTGACAGTGGCTCTCTTGTTTTCCTATCCCGCCCAAGCGGGGGAACTCGACATCCTGAAACCTCGGGTTCCTGCGGATCAGATCGCAGCAGCCAAGGCCATGAAACCACCTTTTCCCGTCACGGCCGATACCATCGCCAAGGGAAAAGAAGTCTTCACCGGGGCCGGTACCTGTTATACCTGCCATGGAGCCGAAGGAAAGGGGGATGGTCCGGGAGCGGCCGGGATGGATCCCGCTCCCCGCAATTTTACAAATCACCAATTTGACCAGGTGAGGACGGCAGGAGAAATGGTCTGGGTTGTCACCAACGGCTCCCCTCTCCAGCCGGCGATGGTGGGTTTCGTCACCGCAGGTCAGATCACCGACAAGCAGGCCTGGGAGGCTGTTATGTATGAACGGAGCCTGGGATGCGGAGGTGACATGGACTGCGTGACAGGGTCGGCGGACTGGGTTGCCAAACAACCCGTCCATGAGGAATCCGCCAAGATAAAGACCGGGTCGGAGGGAGCACTGGCAAAAAATTCTTCGTCCCCTGACCTCTCTCTCCATTGAGACCTTCACCCTTCGCGGACAACCCAGAAGGGTTGTCCGCCTCCTTCCGATTTCCGTTTTTCTGCCCGTGCCAGATTGGATCAACCGACCCGAGCTGTGATATTCTTGATCATCAGCTTTCGGCGTTTTCCTGACCACCCGAATCTCAAGGGGAGTCGTGTCTTCCATGCCCTGTTCCTTTCGCCGTATCCTTTTTCCTTCGGACCTCTCCCCCCTTTCTCCGGAGCTTCTCCGACAGATCCGGGAGATTGCCGGAGCCGACCTGGAAGAAATTCATGTCGCCTTTGTCCTCGAAGCCTTTCATGAGATCCCGACCGACTTTCCGCTCCCCGGGGTTTCCCTTGAACCCGTCGCCCGGGAGGCCATGGACCGGCTGACCACCATTGCCCGCTCCCTCTCTCCCCCCTCGGGACGGATTTCAGCCGGGGTCTATACGGGAAGAGCCGATCACACCCTGGCGGCATTGGCTGTCCAAGGTGGGTATGATCTTGTGATACTCGTTTCCCATGCCAGAAATCTTCTTGGTCGCCTCATGGTCGGATCGGTGTCAACCTCTCTCATGCATCTCTCTCCCGTCCCGGTTCTTATCCTCAAGGAACCCTCCAGCCGGGACTCCCTGAAAAAATCGGCGGAACTTCACCTCGCGGGAAAGGATGCCCTCAAGCCTATGATTCTCACCCAAGACATCCGGAAGGGCTGATGGCCATCCGTCAGAACCTGGACCTTCCCCCCAATCTCGACACCGCCGGATTCCTGGGGGAGATGAACCGTCACATTCACCTCTTCGAGGAGGCCTTCCATCTCCGCATTTCGGTCAACGGCCCTGTCCTGACGATGGTGGGTGAAGAAGAGGATGTCAACCAGGGCTCCCGGGTCATCAATGATCTGACATCCCTCATGGCGGCCGGGTATACGATCCGGGAAGAGGAGATCCGCCAGGCAATCTCCGTTTCCCGGAGCTCTCCCCACCTTTCACTCAAGGATCTGCTTTCCGAATATGTCCCCATAAATAGCAAGAAACGCGTCATCTTTCCCAAGTCCCTCCATCAGCTCGAATACATCCGTGCCATGAAGAAAAAGGATATCGTCTTCGGGATCGGACCTGCCGGGACCGGGAAGACCTATCTTGCGGTCGCCCTGGCCGTCCACCATCTTCTGAAGGGAGCCTTCCGGAGAATCATCCTGGTCCGGCCGGCTGTCGAAGCGGGAGAGAAACTGGGATTTCTCCCCGGAGACATTGCGGAAAAGATCAACCCCTATCTCCGGCCCTTGTATGATGCTCTCTTTGACATGATCGACGTGGAAAAGGTCAACCGCATGATGGATCGACGGGAAATCGAAATCGCTCCCCTCGCCTTCATGCGTGGGCGCACCCTCAACGACTCCTTTGTCATTCTCGACGAAGCCCAGAATGCCACTGTCGAACAGATGAAAATGTTCCTCACCCGGATCGGCTTCAATTCCAAGGCCGTCATTACCGGGGACACGACCCAGATCGACCTCCCCCAGGACCGATATAGCGGTCTTCTTGAAGCCCAGGAAGTCCTCAAGGGCATCGAGGGCATTTCCTTCACCTTTTTCTCCGATGTGGATGTGGTGCGCCACCGTCTTGTCCAGGAGATCATCAAAGCCTACGAACGGTATGAGGCACCGCGAAAAGAAGGGAATGGCGCCCCGAAAGAAGCGGACGGAACCCGAACCAAAACCCGCCCGCGCTCCCGTTGACAGGTCGCACCATGGCCGTGGTCATCCTTGATCTCCAGCGAAAAATCAGAGTCGACAAGGACCGCCTGAGGCGACATTCTCTCTGGGCCCTCCAGTCGGTCCGGATGTCTTCCTGTGACCTGACCCTCGTTCTGGTCAACGACAGGAGGATGCGCTCGCTCAATGCCGCCTACCGTAAAAAGCGCGGCACAACGGATGTTTTGTCCTTTGAGGCCGGCCCCCTGCCTCCCGGCCAGCCTTCCCGAACGCCCAGGTTCCTGGGTGAAATCGTGATATCGCTCCCGCGGGCTCTGGCCCAGGCCAACCGTTTTGACATTCCGGCAGATGACGAGATCACGAATCTCCTCATTCACGGTCTGTGCCATCTGCTCGGATACGACCATGAACGGGGGGAACAGGGGGCAAGGGAGATGAAGCAGGCCGAGGCAAAAATGGCCCGGGCCATCCAGAAAAAGGAGCCGGCACTCAAAACCCCATCCAATATTTCGGGTAAAATCCCGGAAACTTTCTTTGGCGAAAGGATTCAAGACTGGTGGGCTTGTTTGAGAAAATCAAGGAAGGACTGGCCAAGACACGGACGCGGATGGCATCGGCTGTCGATGTTCTTTTCCGGCAAAAGGATCCCTCCTTTTACCAGGACCTCGAGGAACTTCTGATCACCGCGGATGTGGGACCGGTTGTCGCCAAGGTCCTGGTTTCTGATCTCCGGGAATGGGAAAAGAACCACCCCGGAGCCACGCCCGAGGAGAGCCTCGGCCATCTCGAACAAAAAATGGCGGGGGAATTTCCCGCAGGAACCCCCCTCTGGGATTCCCCCGCACACCATCGCCCTTGTGTCATTCTCATGGTCGGCGTCAACGGGGTCGGCAAGACAACAACGACGGGCAAGCTGGGATCATATTTCCGGGGTCAGGGACGCACAGTGGTCTTCGGGGCGGCCGATACCTTCCGGGCCGCTGCGATCGAACAGCTCAGAAAATGGGGAGAACAGCTCGACGTCCCCGTAGTCCACCAGAAGACTGGAGCGGATCCCGCTTCGGTGGCCTTTGATACTGTGAAATCGGCAAGGGCAAAAAAGATGGACGTGGCCATCATCGATACGGCAGGAAGGCTCCAGAACAAGCACAACCTGATGGCGGAGCTTCAAAAGATCGGGTCTGTCATCAGGAAGGAAGACCCAGAGACTCCCGTCGAGGTCCTGCTGGTCCTCGACGCGACGATCGGTCAAAACGCCCTCTCCCAACTCGAGGAATTCAGGAAGATAACCCCCGTCAGCGGACTGATCCTTACCAAGCTCGACGGAACCTCAAAGGGCGGTGTGGCCGTAGCCCTGGCCCAGAAGCATCATCTTCCTGTCCGCTTCATCGGAGTGGGCGAGAAGGCCTCCGACCTCCTCCCCTTCGATCCCCTGATGTTTGCAAGATCTATCCTGAGACAGGAATGATTTTTTAGTCCACTTCCCTAAAGACAAACCGGTAGACGACCCACACCAACAAGCCGACCAGAAGGGAGACGCCCCCGGCCAGAACGCCCTTGGGTCCGCTGGCCATCATGAAAAAAAAGAACAGGGCCACACCCAGGCCGCCGAGGAAATATCGGAGAAGACCGAACCACTCATGAGGCTTCATCGGCTCTCCCTCCACGGGATCTTCCGCCTGTCCGGGGGGGAGTGAAGGGTCCCGCCCGTGATTTCCTTCCATCGAAATCTCCTTTTGGGAAGACGTATTGCCGCTTCTTGGAATCATTTTCGGGAACATTCCTCCATGATACACTGTCTTTGAGGAGAAACTCTCACCCGGACGTCTGAAGGACATGGGCCCGTTCCTCCATTATAAGAGACCTCCCTTCCCACAACAATATCGTCTGGCTCCTTGCCGGAGGCTGATTTTTGGAAAAAAGACCATCCTTACCCCTCATTCTGGAAGAAAAACTCCGGTTGCTTCCCGACTCTCCCGGAGTCTATCTGATGAAGGGTTCTCATGACGAGGTTCTGTATGTGGGTAAATCGAAGAGCCTGAAGGACCGGGTCCGCTCCTATTTTCAGAAGACACGTCCCGCCTCCCCCCGGATCCGGAAGATGACGGATCGGGTCCAAAACATCGAAACCCTGGTGACCCGGAGTGAACTTGACGCCCTGATTCTCGAAAACACTCTGATCAAAAAGTACCGACCCCGGTTCAATGTCCTTTTTCGGGATGACAAGACCTATCCCTATCTCCGTTTTTCCTGGTCCGAAACCTATCCGCGCCTCACCGTGACACGCCGCGTCCGCCCCGGAGGGGACCTTTACTTTGGACCCTATGCCAACCCAGGAGCGCTCCGGGAGACCCTCAGATCCATCGCGAGGCTTTTTCCCCTGGCCCCCGGCACCCTGGATCTCGGAAAGACGATCGAAAGGCCATGCATCGAATACCAGATCCACCGATGTCTCGGACCCTGTGCCGGGCTGGTCTCCCCCCAGGAGTACAGAAAGATGGCCGAGGGAGTCCGACTCTTTCTCGAAGGCAAAAACCGGGATCTTGAAAACCATCTTCATGCCGAAATGGAGCGATCTGCCAGGGCCCTCGACTTTGAAAAGGCCGCCCAAATCCGTCGGCAGATCGAAAGCATCCGGACCATTCTCGAGCGGCAGACGGTTGAGTTTTCGATCCATCATCCGGTCGATGCGGTGGCCCTTGTCTGCGAGGGTCCCTGGGTCCAGATCCAGCTCCTTTCGATCAGGAACGGAAGAGTCTCGGGCCGGCGGGAGACCCACATCAAGAACTCTGAGGGGGATTCCCCGGAGGATCTGCTTGTGGCCTTCCTGGAACAGCACTATTCCCCCGAAACCGCTGTCCTTCCCAGGGAAATTCTTCTCTCCCACACTCTTTCCCCCGCCTCCCTCATGTCCTT
The DNA here is from genome assembly GCA_027415345.1 of Nitrospirota bacterium. Taxonomy (GTDB): domain Bacteria; phylum Nitrospirota; class Leptospirillia; order Leptospirillales; family Leptospirillaceae; genus UBA4572. The sequence continues at coordinate 9,412 of DAIBTC010000017.1, read as the reverse complement.
AGGCTGGATGACCGAAAAGAAAGGTGAACGGGTATCCCTGTTTCATCCCAAGCGGGGAGAAAGGAAAATCGTGCTGGAGCTTGCCATCGACAATGCCCGGGAGGCGCTTCGGGAACGGGTGAAAAGCCAGGAAGACCGTCAGAAAACGCTCGAAGAGGTCCGGGAACTCCTCTCTCTTCCCGCTCCGCCGCGTTCCATCGGATGCGTGGATATCTCGAACACGGGGGATGCCTACCCTGTCGCATCCCTCGTTGTCTTTGTGGACGGCATTGCGGAGAAATCCCTGTACCGGAGGTTTCGGATCCGATACGGAAAGGGCCAGGACGACTTCAGGATGCTTGCCGAGGTTCTGGCACGCCAGTTCGATGACCAGCCCCTCCCGGATCTTTTGCTGATCGACGGGGGTCGTCCCCAGCTTAAGGCCTCCCTCGAAGCCCTGGGACGAATCAACAGAACGCCGGATCCCTTCCAGGTCATGGGTCTTGCCAAGGAGCGGACCCGGACAGGACAGGTAGAGCGGATCGTTGCGGAGGAATTTCCGGACCCCCTGCTTCTTCCCCCGCACAGGGCCGCGACCCATCTTCTCCTTCGCATTCGGGACGAAGCCCACCGTTTCGCCATCACCTACCACCGAAAGATCAGGGAAGAGGCCCTGACAAAGTCCCGTCTTCTGGAAATTCCGGGAATCGGACCATCGCGGGAGAGGCAAATGATCCAGGCTTTCGGATCGGTGGATTCGCTTAGAGCCGCCACAACGGAAGAAATCGTTCGAAAATGTTCGCTTTCCACGACCCTTGCAGAAAAGGTCCTGGAAACCCTGAACAAGGAAGGTCCGGACGATAGGGAGAATCCCTGATGCTTCAGCCGATCATCATCATGATCGTTGGACTCGCCTGGGTCTCGGCCTCCCTTTTCTTTCGCCGGGAGATCGATCCCTTTTACGCCCAGATCCCCCTGATGTCCTCCCTTCTGATCTTTCTTCTCCTTCTCATGCATGCCGTTGTCCTGGCCGGAATCGGAAAAAATCTCGGCCGCCCTTACCGGCCCGGAAAAAAAAAGCGGGGCCCCAATGGAATTCCTCCCCCTTCCGTCTCTTTCGTGGGAACATGGAGCTTCATCGCCCTGACCGCTCTGGGAGCCGGAATCGTGTTCCGATCCTCCGACAAACCTCTGGCCCTTTCTCTCTGGGCGGTCGGGGGAGTGACCCTCCTCTCCGCCCTCTGCTTCCTCCTCATTCCGTCCCAGGTCCATTCTGAAAACGCAGACGGAGAGATTATTTTCAAGCCAAATCCTGTCCGCATGGCGCCCAAGGCGATTTATTTCTGGAGCTCCTCGATCATCTATGGAGGGTTTTTCCTGGTATCAGGAGCCATTCTGAAACCTTCGGCCACCATCAGCTCGATCATCAGCATGGGGACAGGAGCGGGATGGCTGGTGGGGGCCATGGTCCTTTCGCTGGTCGCACTTTTCCGAATGGGACTGGTAGACGAGGGAGTCACCGTTTCAAAAACCAGGCTTCTGGTTCCGGGGGAGGATTTCAGTCAGATCGCAGGAAACCCCGAGATCAAGGCCGAACTTTCACAGATTCTCTACCAGGTCGCCACGGCCCAGAAATCCGTTGGAAATGCCCAGAACGGGATTCTTCTGACGGGGCCATCCCAGGTCGGACGGACGATTTTTGCCCGGGCTCTTGCCGGAGAATACAAGCGTCCATTCTACAATTTTTCCCTGGAACCGCTCCTGTCTGTCGATGGATCGGCCCTGGACAATTACTGGAAAGGGTTCCTTTTCAAGATCAAACCCTTTGCTCCCCTGCTCATCTATATCGAAAATTACGGAAGGACCATTTCCAAAGCCTCCCAAACCAATCCCCAGGGACTTCACAATATCCAGATCTTTCTCTCCCGTCTCGCCAAAAATCGCAGCCATTTTCTGATCGCCTCTGCCGAGAAGGCTGAAGATCTTCCGAAACCCTTCACCTCTCCCCCCATCATCCACTGGATGGTTCCCGTTCCCTTGCCGGACGTGGAGATGAGGAAATCCCTTCTGGCCCGCTTCCTCCAGGAGGAGGCCAGAAAAAACGAAATTCTTCCCGGAAATGTTCCCCTCCTGACCCCGGACATGATCACAGGGTTCGACATTGGCAAACTCGCTGTCCTCATGGAGGGATTCGCCCCGGAGGATATCCGGGATGTGGTCCTCCACAGCAGCGACTATGCGAGAAAGCTCCGGCGTTCTCTTCGGCAGCTCGATATCGATGTCTCCATTCGTCGCAAGGCTCAGAACTGGAAGGATCCGACGGCCGGCCCCATGGAAATCGTCCGGTCGAGGCTCACAGACCAGGCGATGGGTCCCCTTCTCGTCAATCGGGCCAAGGAACTCTTTTCAAACCGGCAAAAGAAGTCCCACGAGTCGATCCTGATCATTGGGCGCACCCGGCAGGTCCGACGCATGATCGCCGAAAAGCTCTCGGAGCAGGCAGGCTTTCCCTTCATGACCATCCCTGAGGACAAAAAGCTTGACGGAGCCGAATTCCGGACGCTTCTTCTCAAGAGCCGGAAAAATCGTCCTTCGACAGTTTTCGTGGACCCCCTCGAAGAACTCTTTCCGAAGGTCCAGCTTTCCAATTACGGCTATCATGGCGAAATCTACAACCAGAAGGTCATGGAACTCGCCCAGACCAACGAGGACAAGAATGTCTGGCTTATTGCCGGCGCCGAGGATATCAACAGGATCGACCCCTTCATCGCCCGGCGTTTTTCCTCCCTTCTCGACCTGGCCGAACTGGGGCGGTCCCTCTTTTCCGAACTCGAGGAATTCGCCCTCGGACGGATCCTTGAAGGGGCCCCTGCCGACAAGATCGATTTTACCGAACTTGATGCCCCCAAAGCTCCTTCCCCGGAAGAGCCCCAGGAGGAGCAGGAAGCCGAGGGAAAAGGAGTCCTGCAGATGGCTCCGCCTGAACCGGAGTTTCTGCGGGGATTTCCGGGACGAAGGGATCTGCAGGAGGAAATCCGTTCCATTCTCGACGCAGGTTCCTACAACATCAAGAAGGGGGGATCCGGCATCCGGGGAGCCTTCCTGTTTGCCGGCCCGAAAGGAACGGGAAAGCTGGAAGCCGCCCAGGCCATCGCGCATCACATCGATCCCGGGAAAGGCCGGCTCATCGTGCGGGATATGGGGCTCTATGCAGACCGTCTGTTCGCGAGCATGGTGCTCCAGAGGCCACTCGGTTCTTCAAAGTCGAGTCCGGTTCCGGAAGGGATCCGGACCCTTCTCGAGGAAAGGCCGGAGGCCGTGTTCTACCTTGACAATATCGAGCAGGCCCATCCTTCAGCCTGGGATTTCCTCCCTTCCTTCCTGAACGAAGGAGTCATCAACACCGGCGGGAAGCCCCTTTCGGCTCCCCAAAGCACACTGATTCTCGGGACTTCGCTCTTTTCCGGAGACGAAATGGAGAGAGCCCGCCACGGAAACAGGGTCGAGATGATTCTCGAAAAGCTTTCCGAAAAGAACCGGCGCCTGGCCTTTCTTCCCGTCTTCAGCCGGGAAACACTGAGCTCCCTCGACCTGATTGTTCCCTTCCCGGCCTACAGCGACCCAGACATCGAAGACATCTCCCGGCGTACCCTCTACGAGACCCTTTCACGCTTCCTCGATCGCCATCCGGTCAGGGGGATTTTGGAGGTAGACCCCGAAATTCCCGCCTTCTTCACCTCCCAGGTTGATCCGGCAACGATCACCGTTTCCGAGCTGAACCGGAAAATTCAGGCGATGATCCTTCCCGTTCTGAAAAACCTGGAGATCCAGGCTTCCTCGATGACTCCGGAAAGCTTTTTCAGGATCACGATCATCGACAACCGTCTCGAGCTTTCAGAAGGGGCTCCGGCCACGGCCGGATCTCAGCTGGCCGCTGGCTCTCCCTCATGACCACCGGGATTTCTGAAAAGTCCAACAAAGCAGCCTCCCAGAAGGAGAAGCCCCAGAAGGGAGATTCCCTCTCCAGGAAGAAAACTTCCTGAAAACCAGAGGAACGCGGCCGTCCCCACGAAAAGAAGGCCAAAAAGACGGCCTTCCTTCCCGAGGCCGATGGCGGCAAGAATCACGATCCCGATGAAAAGGGCCCCCATCGATCCTCTGATGAGGGTCTCTTTCAGAACCAGGGTGAGAAAAATCAGGACAGCCCCTACGAGAGTGATCACCGGAAGCTTCGCCCTGATCGAACGGTCCTCCCTGACCCAGAAAAGGGGGTAGAGGCCCAGTCCCGCTCCCAAAAGCCCGTGGGCCGCAATCATCGAAAAGGGGATAGGATCGATGGTCGGGCGGGAAAGAACCTCTCCGAGAAGAATGCCAAGTCCCGCCGAACCTCCCAGGGCCATCCAGTAAAGGAACCGCCAGCTACCGGGCCTCAGGAGAAATGCCGCCAACAGGAGTCCCGTTGTCACCATGATCCCCCCGTCATAAGGGAGTTCGGACCGGGGGAGGGTCAGGAATCCTGACACCAGGACCAGTTCTCCCATACAGACATAGAGTGAGGCCACCCGAAAAAGGGAGGAGTCACGATAGATCCTATCAAGAAGAAGGGGAAGGAGGGTTCCGAGAACCAGGGCATGAAGGCTTGCCAGAAGCGGAAATTCGAAAAGGGGAGTGGACAGGGATGGACGTGTCAGGACGTAGAGAAGGATAGCAAAGAGGCCGTTTCCCAGGGAGAAGAGAAGAAGGAAAAGTCGGAATCCCTTCCTTCCGGCAATTGTCAAAGGAAACGAAACCTCCTAGAATGAAAGCCTGTCATCGCGAGAGTGGCGAAATGGCAGACGCACCAGACTTAGGATCTGGCGGGTAACCCCGTGGGGGTTCAAGTCCCCCCTCTCGCACCATGGATACAAGATTCCGAAATTTTAGCCCTCAAAAACTCCCGGACCTTCCTGACTCGCTACTCTCCCGGCTCCGGGACGCCGATTTCCCAAGCCTCGAGGTCATAGGCATGGGCCTTGACGATCCGGCAGTCCACAATGTCCCCCGGCCGGCCCTGCCCCGAAAGCACCAGCACCTCCCCGTCAATCCCGTCCGGGGCCATTCCCTTGATTCGTCCGGAAAGAACAAGGTCCGACTGCTCCGAGAGACCTTCGATCAAAACCGGCAGAATCCTGCCTTCGAGGCTCCGGTTTTTCTCCAGGGCAATTTTTGCGGAGAGGGCCATCAGATCCTTGCGCCGGCGCATCCGGATCCGGTGGGGAACCTGGCCCGGAAGGTCAAAGGAGGGCGTTCCCTCTTCCCGGGAAAAGGCAAAAACCCCGACGTGATCGAACCGGGCCCATTCGACAAATCGAAGGAGGGATTCGAACTCTTTTTCCCCCTCACCGGGGAAGCCAACGATGAAGGTTGTCCGCAGAACAATCCCCGGAACGGCGTCACGGATCCGGTCGACCAGCCGCTTCATGAAATCGACGCTGCCCGGTCTTTTCATGGCACCCAGGATCCCTTCATCGACATGCTGGAGGGGAATGTCGAGGTAGGGAAGAATATTTTTTGATTCCCGGATCGTCTTAAGGAGAGTCTCCGTGACCAGGGTGGGGTAGGCATAGAGGAGCCGCACCCAGGGAACACCCCCTTCGCGATCAATGCGGTCGAGAAGGACCGACAGCCCCTCGGAAAATCCCAGGTCGTGGCCGTAACGGGTCAGGTCCTGGGCAATGAGGGTGACCTCCTTCACTCCGCGGGAGGAGAGGTGACGGATTTCGGCTAGGATATCCTCCTGCGGGCGGCTGACTTGCCCGCCTCTGGCCAGTGGAATCGAGCAGAAGGTACAGGGATGGTCACATCCCTCCGACACCTTGACATACGACCGATGGGGAGGCGTCAGTCGTGATTCGGCCAAGGGAAATGTCAGGAGGGGCTTGGTCGTTGGGGCGACTCCTCCCACTTCATCGAGGATCTCTCCCAAACGTCCTTCCTCGAAGGTGGTCAGGGCAAGATCCATTTCGGGGATGAGCGTTCCCATCTGATCTCTATACCGGGAGACAAGACAACCGGCCCCCACAAGGAATTTTGCCTTTCCTTCCTCCTTGTAGCGGGAGAGTTCCAGAATGGTGTCGATCGACTCCTGCCTCGCATCGGTGACAAAGCTGCACGTATTCACAAGGAGGATTTCTGCCTCACCTAAGTCGGGAACCACCGAATATCCTCTTCCGGAAAGATCGCTGATCATGCGTTCGGTATCGGAGGCATTTTTCGGGCACCCGAGACTCACGATCCCGACTGTTTTTTCATTCCAGTGAATATTCCTTTTCATCCTTGACCGTCCATCATGAAAGTCTCATCTCGCCTCGCATAGGAAGCCTCTGGCCATCATGGTACAATCGGAATCCGTGATGGCCCCTTCCCAAAAAACCGACCTCAAAGGGTTAAACAATGATCAAAAATCTTCTGATAGCCATGGTCGTCATCCTGGCCATTGCCATGGCCTATTCCGTAGGAATGAAACAGGACAGCGCCAAGGTCAATGACCTCAAGTCCCAGCTGGATTCTCTCAAATCCCAGCTCAACTTGCAGGGAAAGAATTTCAGCCAGTCCTACCAGCGTCTTCATCGGTCACTTGATCTACACATGACAGAAACCAGTATCGAGGCAGCAATTCACGATACACTCGACCAAAACTTCGGCGAGGCCCGGATTGCCGTGGATTCGGCGAGAAAATACCTTAAGGGGGCCCCAGGAAGCCGGATTTCGCCCTCCGACATCGAAGCCCTTTCCCAAGACCTTGAACAGGCCTCCGAAAAACTGGCTCATCTCGACAAGGACGCCATCAGGCTTTTAAATACCGCCGATCAGAAAACCCGCAAGCTGATTCTCAAAAACTCCCAATAGCCTCCTACGGATTACCGGGAGGCCTTGATCCTTTTGAAGATCCCCTGATAGGGGATCTCCGGGCTGTTCATCACGATGATCTGGACGAGTTCCCACCCTTCCTCGCCCAGAAAATTTAGCTGGTTCTCCACTTGTTCCCGGCTGATGGGAGCCACGCGGTATTCCCAGATCATCGACATTTCAGCTCTCTTTCGGAGTGGCACCTTTAACGGAAGGCTGGGTGAGTCTCCTCTTCTTGTTGGCAACTCTCCGGACGATCTTTTTGAGGCGCCGAAGTTCCCCATCCGCCTTTCTGGTCTCGAGTGAAACTTCTCCCTTTTTTTTCTGGAGCATTTCCTTGGTGAGGGTCAGCCTTTTTTCAAGATTTTTGACCTTTGCTTCAGACATTTTCCTGATCCTTTCGAGAATTGTTTAAGGGTCTTATTCCGATTGAACAATAAAGGCATTTCCAAGCTCCGCCTTCACCTCCCGGGCAAAGGACCGAGCCTTCCCGGGATTGGAGAACTGCCCGACCTGGACACGAAAGACCGGCTGGCTGCCGAAATGGGCCCGCTGGATCCTGATATGGGAGTAACGGCCAAGTTTTTCCTTGTACTGCAACGCCTTGTCGTAGCTTGTAAAGGAGGCCACCTGCACGGCGTAATACCCCGTCCCGAGATGGCTACCCCCTCCCGGGACCGAAAGAACGGTCAGCTTGACGAGCCCCGTTCCGGGACCAATAATTTCCAGCCTGTTGGCCGCCTCCCAGGAGAGATCGATGATCCGGCCGGAGACAAAGGGGCCCCGATCATTGATCAGAACATCAACGGATCGGCCATTGGCAAGATTTGTCACCCTGACCATGGTGCCCAGGGGAAGAGTCCGGTGGGCGGCCGTGAAGGCATGTTTCCTGAAGATGGTCCCACTGGCGGTGCGCTTCCCATAAAAGGTGGGTCCATACCAGGAGGCCCGTCCGACCTCTGTCATTCCGACACGGCCTTCCATGACGGAAAAATCAGGCTGGCCGAATTTCTCCCCGTAGGGACGCGCTCCCCCGGAATGCCCCCAGGAGACGGGACCCCCTGATGAGCTCACACAGGCTGAAAGTGCGGAAAGAGTCGCGATGGCTCCCATCCCCGTCAGACAGGTCATCCATTTTCTTTTCCACATATCGACCCTTTTCACCTGATCCGTTTCCTCCCGTCGGCTTTCCCCTGAGTTCCCGGAAATCCGCCCAAATGTCGATGACGCCGACCAGTCCCAGAATCATGAGAAACATCGGCTGAATAAGGATGAAGATTCCCGAAACCAGCCAGAACCATCCTCCCAGCTTTCTTTTTCTCACATAGCTTAACAAAACTCCTGTCCCTTGTCCCACATAGAGGACTCCGAAGACCATCAGGAGATTTGTTCCCAGAACACGCATTTCGAAGGACGGAACCAGGAGAAGGGCCATGGAGGCAATCAGGGCAAAGACAAGATGATCGGGGAGAACCCATCGATCAATCCCCGGCTGTCCGGGAGATATCTGCCGGTTTTCAAGAAGGCCGACACTCGTTGCCCACAAGGTGATGGCCGTCAGGAGAGCCAAACTGGCAAAAAGTCCGGGAAGAAGATCAAGGAAGGTCCTGTAGATGAGTGGTTCGAGGGAAATAAGTCGGGCCTGGTCGGCGGGGCTCAGGGTCGAATGGGAATTTTTGATGGCCGTGTTCATGACGACATCGACCGCCCCATGGATGCTCTGGGCAATCCCTGTCCATATCTGGCCATGGGTTTTCATATAGAGAAAAAAGCCGACGCCGCCCAGAAAAAAAAGAATCTGAAACGAGGTGGCAAAAACCATCGGGAGAACCCGGACCTGTCTTCGCAGGAACTCTGCCGTAAGAAGGGCCGGCAGCCCGCACCATCCGACATAGATCAGAACCTGAAGACCGGGAATCGGATTATGGAGAAGTGATCCCAGCAGGAAAATGAGCCCACCCGATGTCACCATGGCCCCTGTTCCAAGAAGCTGGGTGGGAAATTGGAGCTGGGCCAGCACAAGGGGAACACCGGAAAACATGGCAACAAGGATTCCGACTCGCGGCAGGGCAAGCAGGGAGAGGTAAAGAGCTGTCGAAAAAGAGACCGTCGAAAGGAATGGAGCGACGGGAAACGGAGCGTTCAGGTCAGCTTTCCTCGGCAAAGGCAAGAAATGCAACATTCCTGGCCTGCTTGATCGCCTTTGAGACCGCTCTCTGGTGGTGAGAACAGGTTCCGGTCAGTCTTCGCGGAAGGATTTTTCCACGTTCGGTCAGGTAGGAATGAAGCGTGACCTGATCCTTGAAATCGATGGGAAGATTTTCCGTACAAAAACGGCACACTTTTTTTCTCTGGAAAGAACGAGCCTGACCTGCCATGCCTGAATTCCTTTCGTTGATTCGGTTCCCGGTGACGTGACGAATACGTTTATTTTAAAAGGGAATGTCTGATTCTCCCTGTCCCATAATCAAATCCCCCCCCGGATCCGGATAGGATTCCTGACGGTTGGAAGAATCAGGAGAGGATCCTGAGGAGCGCTTGGGGG
>DAIBTC010000179.1 GCA_027415345.1 Nitrospirota bacterium | reverse complement strand
TGGAAGGTTCGAAACGCCGGCTTTCATGCCGGTCGGGACCCGGGGTACGGTCAAGGGAATGACCCCGGACTCTCTTTCGGATTGCGGTGTCGTAATTGTCCTGGTCAATGCCTTTCATCTCTGGCTTCGGCCCGGGACCGATTCTGTCCGGCGAGCGGGCGGAATCGGCCGGATGATGGGAATCGACATTCCGACCCTTTCTGACAGCGGCGGGTATCAGGTTTTGAGCCTGCTTCACCGGAGGAAGGTGACAGAGGAAGGAGTCGCCTTTCTCTCCCCCTATGACGGGGCAAAGGTCTTTCTTTCTCCAGAGCTTGCCGTTTCCATCTCAGCCGACCTTGGAGTCGATATCCGCATGGTTTTGGATGACCTCGCGGGGGCTGACGAACCGGCCAGCCGTGTTGCTGAGGCGATGGAGCGGACGCACAGGTGGGCCAAGCGGTCGCTGGATGTCTGGAACCCTCTCGAGTCACCTGCTCTTTTTGGCATTGTTCAGGGAGGTGTGGATGAGGGGCTTCGGGAGAGGAGTGCCGAAGGCCTTGTGCGTCTCCGGGGAGGGGACGGGCAAGAGTTTTCGGGGTTCGGAATCGGAGGGCTCGGAGTCGGTGAGAGCTTCGAGGAGCGACGCCGGGTTCTTTCCCGGACACTTCCGGTTCTTCCGGAGGATCGTCCCCGGTATCTGATGGGGGTTGGCTATCCCGGAGATATCCTGGAAGCCGTCCGCCATGGGGTCGACCTCTTCGATTGTGTCCTTCCGACAAGGAATGCCCGCAATGGAATGTACTTCACCTGGGATGGCCCGATCGCGATCCGGAATTCCCGGCACCGGGAGGACGAGACCCCGATCGACCCCTCGTGTGGCTGTCCGACCTGCCGCCGGCATTCCAGGGCCTATCTTCATCACCTTGTGAAGAACTCCGAGCTGACGGGCGCTGTCCTCGGAACCATCCACAATGTGTATTTTTACATGAACCTCATGCGAGAGATTCGTTGCCGCATCACGGAGGGCCGCCTTTCCGGGTGGGACTCTCCCTGCTTTCAACCTCGGGAAACCTAAAGGAGCCGACTAATGAACACTTCAGCCCCTGCCGGATCCTCGGCACAGACCATCATGCAGCTGGTCCCGATCCTCCTGATCATCATCCTGTTTTATGCCCTCGTCATATTCCCCCAGAAGAAGAGGCAGAAAAAAATGGCAGAATTTCTGGCCTCTCTCAAGGTGGGGGACAGGGTCGTGACGGGAGGAGGACTGGTCGGGACGGTAGCGTCGATACGGGAGCGTCAGGTGGATCTCGAAATTGCTCCCGGAGTGACTGTGACCGTGATGAAACAGGCGATCCTGACCCTTGAATCCTGAGTGGATCCGATTGATGTCCTTGCTGAACCGGGAGAAAAGAATTCATGCATAAAAGGAATGTCCGGGGCCGAATTTTCCTGCTCGCCCTTTTTACCGTTCTCTCGATCCTCTGGCTTCTTCCCTCCCTTCCGCTCTGGGCGACGCTTCCGGCGTCCCTCAGGACCTATCTCCCGAATGGAACGATTTCTCTCGGGCTCGATCTGAGGGGGGGGATGTCCCTGACTCTTCAGGTGATGGAGGACAAGGCCGTTTCCGGAACAATGGACGAAATCGCTTCGGCCTTGTCAGAACTTTCTGTCAAGCCGGCCATCAAAGGCTCCACAATCTCCGTCCCGGTCACGAATTCCGAGGTGAAGAAGAAGGTCCAAGACTTTGTCTCTTCGCGGGCCCCTTACCTTCAAAAGATCACTGACAATTCCTCCCTTCTCGTCTATACGCTACCGGATAGCGAAGCCAAGAGGATCAGGAAGCATGCCATGACCCAGGCCATGGAGGTCATCCGGAACAGGATCGACCAGTTCGGGGTGGCTGAACCGGTCATAGAGCAGCAGGGCAAGGACCGTATTCTGATCCAGCTTCCGGGAGTGACCGATCCGGAACGGGCCATGGCCCTGATCGGGCGGACGGCCCGTCTCGAGTTCAAGCTGGCTGACGATTCGGCAGACCCGGCCCAGTTCCGGAACGGAAAGACCCCGCTTCCGGCTGGTGAGGAAATCCTTTACGGAAGTCCCTCCGAAAAGACTGGCGGTCGGATTCCCTATCTTCTCAAGGCGCGTCCCTTGATGAACGGGGACATGATCAGCGATGCGCGGGTTGCCTTCGGCCAGTTCAACGAGCCCTATGTCTCGCTGACATTCAACAGCGCCGGATCGAAACTCTTTGACGAGATCACAAAGAATCATGTCAAGCAGCGACTGGCAATCGTCCTTGACCGGACCGTCTATTCCGCTCCCGTCATCCAGGAAGAGATTTCAGGAGGCCAAGCCCAGATCACGGGGAGCTTTTCCATGAAAGAGGCCAAGGATCTGGCAATCGTGTTACGTTCAGGGGCCCTTCCGGCACCCGTGCGCATCCTCCAGAATGTGACCGTGGGACCCTCCCTTGGAAAGGACTCAATCCGGGCCGGTCTCCATTCGACGATGATCGCCCTCGTGCTTGTCCTTTTATTCATGGCCATTTACTACCGGTTTTCGGGGGTCGTGGCCGATTTTGCCCTGATGCTCAACAT
>DAIBTC010000178.1 GCA_027415345.1 Nitrospirota bacterium | reverse complement strand
ATGTATCGAAATCGGGTATCCTTCCTGAGATCAAGAATGCGGTCACGGTAGGCCCATAAAAGATTTTCGAATTCTTTTTCGGTAAATTTCGAGAGGGCTTTCTTGTGCTCAGGGGTTTCGATAACCACTTCGTGGGCGCCGATTCCATTCATCCGGTCGTAGAGACCCACCCCTTCGCGGTCGAGGGTTCCCTCCACCTCAAGTGCGGGAAACTTGTTGGGAACGACGCGAAGCGTCCATCCCGGTGTATTGGGAAGAGAACCGGACTGCCGGTAGGCAAGGACTTCCGGTGGTGTCTTTTCCTCCTGTCCCGGACAAAGCGGGCAGGACTGGTAGAGATAACGGACCTTCTCTGCCTGATAGTCCTTTGGCCTCAGACCTCTTGATGTCGCGATGATGACCCATCGTCCGATAATCGGATCTTTTCTGAGCTCGGGCATTGTATCGGTTCCCCCCTGATCAAGCGTTTTCTTTGTCTGTCCCGTAAACGGCAGGACGTCCGGCCGAAATGGCTTTTTTGGATCTACTCGATGTCCTCGAAAGAGACGGAAATACGAAATCCTTCGGGGCGCTGGATATCAGCCGGAGAGATCATCATGAGAAAAAGCGTCCCCTGATAGACCCGCTCAAGTCCCTTCTCCGACAGTGAAACCGTTTCGATGGGAAATCGGACAAGCCGGAGAGGTGTGGAAAATGTGACAGAGAATGCGGCTTTTGACCAGCCGTCCCTTCCCCGAAATCCCGGAGACATCTGGTCTCCCCATTCCCCGAATGCGGCCGGGGCAACAGGTTCTTCTCCGGTTTCGGTCCGGACCCAGAGGTCTCTTCCCTCACCGGAACCGACAAGAAGCGTCACCGGAAATTCGACCGCCAGAAGATGATCTTCCGAAAGGGCTCCGTCCGTCAGGCGGTAATCGACCGTGAACTCCAATGGGGAAAACCGGTATTCCTTGCTCAGGGTCATGGATCTGTCACCCGTTTGGACTTGTGCCTCAAGGCAGGCTTTCCATTGGTCCCATTCCTTGACGGTCCAGTTCGTTTTTCCAAGGTCCAGGATCATGGGATTCGTTCCAGACTGTCCTGAAAGGACATCGGGAGCGGCATCCTTATGGCACAAAAACTCGGAAAAAGGCCGTCTTGGTCGGGGATCGAAAGAGATTTCCCCTTCAGCCGGGGGGGTGGGCATCCGGTCGTGGATGGAGAGGACGGCCGGAGAGCCGCCGTCTTCCGGATGGTTGCCGAGTCCGGAGGAGGAATTGAGATGATAGATCTCCACCTGCCTTGTCAGGGTGTTGGTCAGGTGGAATCCGTGCCGGCGATCGTCTATTTCCTGAAGACATCCTCCCCCGGCCGGGGAGAGCCAGGCGACGTAGCCCTTCTGGTAGTAGACGCGGTCGGGGGAGCCGTCCTGGTCAAAGTCTCCGACCAAAGACTCTCCCGAGCGAAGGAGACCTTTTTCTTCGAGAAGGTTTTCCATGGAGATGATCCCGTTGAAGGCCGTGTGGCGAAGGTTTGAAAGGTAAAGCCCTCCGAACAGTCCATGCCAGTATACGTCATTCCCCTGGGAAACCCAGAGGGGGTGTCCCACCCTGTCCCTGTCGGGATCGTCTTTTGCCACCCGGCTTGAAAAAAGCTGTTCGGCCAGGAGCATCCTGTGGTAGAGCCTTCTTGAGTCGGGGTATTTTGTCAGGAACTGTTCGAAGATCCCCCCCCGCACGAAGGGCATTGCGGCCTCTTTCAGTCCATACCCGGCGAGGGTGTCCAGAAGTTTATGAAGAGCGGCGGCATGTTGGGGTGACATTGCCCATTCCATCATTTCGGGATAGGACGCATTGGGAAGGATGGCAACACCTGTCGCCCCCCGTTCCGCCCTTATTTCCTTCATGCTGGCAATCCTCAACCAGGAAGACTCCCTGGAAAAGGCTTCAAAAAGACGCCGAAGATATCCTTCTGTCCAGACCCAGTGATACGTTTCCGGCCAGACGCCGAATTTTTCAGCGTCATCGGCATAGGTCAGGACCTTTCCTTTTTCCGTTCTGTCGAGGAAAGTGAGCGACTGTTCGACGCTCTGAAAAGGAATGAGGTAGCGAAGATGTGCGGAGATGGGGAAAATGTCCAGACCCTCCCCTGCGCAGGAAGTGCGGTAATATCCGTGAAGCTCCTCGTCCCTGAATCCGGCCAGATGAAAGTGATGGTCGTCGACGGTGGTGTGTGTCATGTGGCAACCCGAAAGTCTCAGGGGAAGGTCTGTCTCCCAGACTCTTTCGGCCAGCCAGAATCCACCATCAAATCGGTTAAAAAGACGGACGATCCAGTCTTCCATGAGACGGCTCTGGTCCCTGACCGATTGGGTGGGGAGCAGAGCCAGGATCGGTTCGTAAAATCCCCCGCCAACGATTTCGATCTGTCCCCTGGCGACAAGACGTCCCAAAAGGGAGATGTAGTCGGGATCATGCTTCTCGATCCACTCGATCAGGGGGCCAGTCAGGTGGTAGGAGACATGGATGTCGGGAAAGTGCTCCAGAAGTTCCAGAAGCGGCCTGTAGCAATTTTGCTGGGACTCTCCAAAGACATGATCGAAGTTTCCCGCGGGCTGATG
>DAIBTC010000177.1 GCA_027415345.1 Nitrospirota bacterium | reverse complement strand
TAGCTCAACGGCAGAGCTGCCGGCTCATAACCGGTTGGTTCCAGGTTCGAATCCTGGTGGGCCCACCATCTAAAACGAAAGAGAAGAAAGGATTCCCCCTTGGACGTGGGACCCTCGGTCCAGGAAACCCTGGCCCTGGTTTATCGGTTACAGACGATCGACAGTGAATTGGTCCACATCATCGGGGAGATAGAGGCCGCCCGAGCCCACCTCAAGGGAAAGGAAGACGGCCTTTCCGAGCTGTCTCTCAGGATAGACGCAGAAAAGCGTGAGCTCCTGGGACTTTCCCGGGAAAAAAAGGACAAGGAGGAGGAGCTCCGCACCAACGAGCACATCATCTCCGAAAACAAGAAAAAAAATAAGGAGCTCAAGCACTCGCGAGAGATCCAGGCCTACATGGCCGAGATGGAGTTCCGGCGGGACGAGGTGGAGCGTCTCCAGGACGAGATTCTTCGCCTGATGGAGACGATCGAGACCCTGGAGGGCACCCAGGAAAAACGCGCCGCAGAGATCGCGACCTACAGGGAAGAACTGGAAACCGCAAAGACGGATCTTTTGGAGCGGCAAAAGGAGCGGGAAGGGGAGATCGCGGATCTCGAAAGGGAAAAGGCCTCGCTTATGGAAAACTTTCCCGAGACCCTCCTCGACCAGTACAAAAGACTCAAGGTCTCCCACAAGAACGGCCTGGTGGTCTCCCGCATTCAGGGGGAGACGTGCGGTGTCTGCCGGATGGTTCTCCCTCCGCGGACGATGACGGAGGTCAAAAAGCGGCAGAAGATCGTCCCCTGCCTGCACTGCCAGAGATGGCTCTACCTCGAAGGAGAGATCGAAAAGGGCGAAAAAAGAACTGTGTAACGCGGGGAAGGGGATCCTCTGGAATCCAGGTCCGGAAAAAGACCGGAAGGTGGCCGCCCGGCCAGTATGGTCGGGAGGAAAGTCCGAGCACCTCAGGGCAGGGCGCTGGGTAACACCCAGTCCTGGCGACAGGAAGGAAAGTGCCACAGAAAACAAACCGCCGGACACCCGTCCGGTAAGGGTGAAAAGGCGAGGTAAGAGCTCACCGCGTCTCCGGTGACGGAGACGGCATGGTAAACCCCGCCCGGTGCAAGACCAAATAGGGAGGCTCGCATTCGTGCGGAAGGCTGGCCCGGCCCACGCCTCCGGGTAAGGTCGCTAGAGTCCAGGGGTAACCCTGGTCCCAGAGTAATGGCCATCCTCGACAGAACTCGGCTTACGAAGGTCTTCCCCGGACCCGAAATCCAGAAGGACACTCCCCGTCCATGAAAGCCCGTCCATGAAAGAACGAGTCGCCGCCCTTCCCTACGACGGGCTCTCGCTCATCGCTGACCCTGTCCACGGTTACATCACCTTCGTGGACACCCCCCAATCACCCGGCCATCCCACGGAACGAACCCTGATCGACAGTCCCTGGGTTCAGCGCCTCCGGGGAATCTACCAGCTCCAAAGCGCCCGGTTCGTCTTTCCCGCCGCCGAACATACCCGGTTTGCCCACTCCCTGGGCGCCATGCATATGGCCGGACGCTTCGCCCGCCATCTCTACCCGGGATTCTCGAAAGAATTTTCCCTTCCCTTTTTCGAGGGGCTTCTCCGGGTGGCGGCCCTCCTCCACGACACCGGCCACGGCCCCTTCTGCCACTTCTACGATGAGACCGTCTCCCAGCCGCGATTCGGAAGATCCCACGAAAAAATGAGCCAGATCATCATCGGGGGCCCCCTGCGAGAAATCCTCGAGAATATCGACAGGAGTCCCTCAGGTTTTTTTGCTTCCGGGGAGAGGATCTCCGGAGATTGGGTGGCCTATCTTGTGGGAAAAGGAAAAGCCCCCAACCCCGTCCCCAGGGATCTTCCCGTTCTGGCCGCCCTCAAGCCGCTCTTCTCGGGAATCTTCACCGTGGACAACCTCGATTACGTTCTCCGGGATGCCTACATGTGCGGGGTGGCCACGGCCCCCGTGGATATCGACCGAATCCTTTACTACACCCACGTGCAGAAGGGGCGGCTGGCCATCCATCGCTACGGACTCGGGGTCTTCGAGCAGTTCATCCAGGCTCGGCGATACATGTACTCCCAGATTTACTTCCACCGCACCACCCGCTCCTTTGACCTGGCCCTTCGGGACCTCATCGGAGACACCCTGGCGATCCTCCTGCCCCACGATCCCGCCGAGGACCTCTCCCGCTTCCTGACCCTCACCGACCACCATCTCCTGGAGACGGTGAGAACCTGGGGACGCTCCCGATCCCCCCGTCTCCGGCGGTTGGGGGAGGGATGGGGTGCCTTTCTCCGGCGGGAAAAGATCTGGACGATGGTCCATGAGCGAACCTGGGAGCTTTCTGGGGCCGCCAGCCCCAAAAAGACCCCCCTTCCGGATATGGACGCTCTCTCCCGGAGTCTCGCGTCCAAGGGACTTCTTCCCCGGGGAGCGGAGATCCGCCTCGACGTGGCGAGCCGGGACACCCGCCCGGAAAATCCCTTTCAGGGCGAGGGCAACCTCGATGTCTACGACCCCCTCTCCGGAAAGGTCGGACGGGGGCTCCTCGCCCGCATGCTCGAAGGGATCCCCCAGCGCCAGGAAATCGTCCGGATCTTCGCCAAAGGCGTGCCGGATCTCCCCGCCGCGACCCGGGAGATCGCTCGCCAGCTCGAGGAGTGAGCGGCTCCCCCTAGGCGGGAAGGA
>DAIBTC010000176.1 GCA_027415345.1 Nitrospirota bacterium | reverse complement strand
CTTTCATTTTCCAAAAAATGATTTTTTTGTCGTAAAGACCCAATAGGGTCTTGGGTTTACAGGTACATGAAGTGGGGCTGAGTAAAAAATGGTTGTTTTTGTAAATCGCAAAATAGATTTGACCCTTTATTGAAAGATAAAACTGACCCCCCTTCGAAAAGAAAATTGTTAAAGTCCTCTCAGGAACTTCTTGAGAGGAGGGAAGGGGATGGTCAGCATGTATCTGTGGCAGAAGATTCGGATGATGCGGGAAAACAAGCAAGGGATTAAAGCGATCGCCCGGACATTGAAGCTTTCAAGGAATACCGTGAAAAAGTATCTCCGGTCTGCGGAGCCTCCGGTTTTTCACAAACGAGAGTACGCCCGGAAGATTGCGCCGTATGAAGGTCGGATCGTCGAGATGGTTCGGAAGCGGTACATCGGGACCCGGATCTATGAGGAGCTGGTGGCGGAAGGATATCGGGGATCCCTGAAGACCTTGTACAACCATTTGTCCCGGATTCGGTCTGAGGAGCGGGAGAAAGCCCGAAGCACCGTTCGGGTGGAAACGGGACCGGGAGAGCAGATGCAGTACGACTGGACCGAGTGGGAGATCGATTGGGGGGGAACAGTCCAGACGGTTTATATCCATGCCGTGGTTCTGGGCTACAGCCGGCTGACCCATTTTTCCTGTTCCGCCACGATCCGCCAGGAGGATGTGATGAACGCGCTGGAACGGGCCTTTGCCTTTTTCGGAGGAACCTGCCGGACGCTTCTGATGGACAACGGGAGCCAGATGGTGGTGGAGAACCGGAAGGAGAAAGGCGTCCGCTTCAACGAGTCCTTCCTGATGTTTTGCGGCCTGTACGGGATCGATCCGGAAGCCTGCCAGCCCTATCGCGCCCGTACGAAGGGAAAAGTCGAGCGGACCTTCTTCTCGCTCAAGGAACGGGGGCTCCGGGGCAAGAAGGTGTCGGACTGGGGCAGCCTGGAGAATCTGCTCCAGACCTTCACCCGGACCTTCAACCAGCGCCGTCACCAGACCCTTCACGAAAAGCCGGTGGACCGCTTCGAACGTGAGAAGTCCCTTCTTCGGCCCTTGGTCCCGGTCGATCCCCGGCGCCTCTACGAAGGCGAAATCCGGAAAGTCAGTTCCGACGGATATCTTCGGTGGGACGGACACGCCTATCCCGTTCCCATGCGTTTCTGTGGACGGAGTGTCTGGGTGACCGTGGAGTCAGGAATCCGGCTGACGGTATGGGGGGAGGGGGAGACCCCGCTCCTCATTCATCCTCTTCGAACCGGGTCCCCGGACCCGCTTCCGCCGCACCCGGAGCATCAGGAGGCCGACCCCCGACGGAAGAAGCGCCGGGAAGGGCTCCGGGCCCGATGGGTGGGCCGGTTCCGGGAACGGTTCGGGGAAGAGGCCGAGCCCTTTCTGGAGGGGCTTCAGGAAGCGACCGGACCGAACTTCACGTGGCATGTCTCCGAGATCGTGGAGCTTCTGGAGCGGTACGACCCCGAAGAGGGACGACGGGTCCTTCGGGAGGCCCAGGCATGTCAGGGGTTCCATAAAAACTTTCTCCGTCCGCTCCTCCGGCCGGAGTGTCTTCTTCCGGTGCCGGAAGGCATAGCGCTGCCGATGGGAGCCTCTCTTACGCGTTCTCTCGACTGCTATGGGGGACTTGGAGAGGAGGTGTGCCATGACTGACCTCCACCAGCGGATCACTCAGCAACTCCGGACCCTGAGTTTAAAGGGACTGATCGACCTTTATCGCCCTCTGGCCGAAGAAGCGGCCAAGAACCAGCTCCAGTACGAAGAATACCTGGCTCTTCTTCTGGATGAAGAAACCCGGGGAAAGACCGATCGGTCGGTCCGCACCAAAATGACTCTGGCCCGGTTCCCTTTCCTCCGCACCCTGGAGGAGTTCGACTTTTCTTTCCAGCCCTCCCTGGAGGAAAAAACCTTGGTCCGCTTGGGAACGCTCGACTTTCTGGAGAAGGCCGAGAATCTTGTTTTCCTGGGACCGCCTGGCGTCGGGAAAACCCATCTGGCCGTGGCGATCGGCATCAAGGCCTGCCAAGCCAAAAAGCGCGTCCTGTTCCTCACCCTCCCCGCTCTCTTGCGGGATCTGTCTCTGTCGGTTCGAAACGGCACCCTGCCGGCGAGCCTCCTGGCGTATTCCCGGTACCACGTCCTGATCATCGACGAGGTCGGATACACCCCGATTACCCGGGAAGAGGCCAACCTGCTCTTTCAGCTGGTCTCCATCCGTTACGAGAAAGGATCGATCCTTCTGACTAGCAACTACGGGTTCGAAGACTGGGGAAAGATCTTTCCCGACTCTGTCGTGGCGGCGGCCATTATTGACCGGCTGGTTCATCATGCCCGGATTTTCCCTATCCAGGGATCGAGCTATCGTGTCCGGGACAAAATCCATCGGCGAAAGAGCGCAAAACCATCCACATCTTCGCTTATCTCACAAGGGGAAGGAGAAATCAAAGCCACACTTTAACCGGGAGGAAGGGGGGTCAATTTTATTTTTCAAAAAGGGGTCAAATCTATATTGCGATTTACAATCAGAACGACCGTATGTCCCAACGCCTCGACCTGTCGGCCCTAATAATGAGACGAACCACAGGACTCCATCGCCACCTTACAGGGGGAAAGGTTTATGAGAGCCTGTTTGAGTTGGGTGCGGCTGAGTTTTTTCTTCAAGAC
>DAIBTC010000175.1 GCA_027415345.1 Nitrospirota bacterium | reverse complement strand
ACGACCTCAACGATCCCCGCTGCTGCTACTATGCGGGGCTTCTCCGGAACCTCCGGGCCCTTTAGGGGCGCATCGCCTTTCGGACCGTTCTCCTCGTCTCTCCCGTCGTCAGACCTCCCCGGTCTCTTCCAGATGCCTCCAGGGAATGACCCGCCAGGGCCCTTTCTCCCGCGGAAGGTCCCCTCCGTAAACGACCCAGCCCCTGTTCCGACCCTTTTCCCCCAGGCCGGTCAGTGTCGCGAAGAAATCCAGTCCCCTGTAAAAGTCCGGGGACACCGTCTGACCCGCCTTGATCTCCATGGGAAGAAGATTTCCTTCCCGCTCCAGGAGAAGGTCGACCTCGTGGCCGGTCCGGTCCTGCCAGAAGGACAGGCGCGGTTCCTGTCCTCTGTTCAGCCGTCCCTTCAGGAATTCTCCCACGACAAAGGTTTCGAAAAGGGCCCCAAAGAGGGGGTGCGTGACGATCTGGCCGGGGGACTCGATTCCCAGGAGCCAGGAGACCAGACCCGTATCCGTGAAAAAAAGTTTGGGGGTCTTGAGGAGGCGCTTGTTGAAATTCTGGTGGTGGGGAGAGAGGAAAAACAAAAGGCCACTGGCTTCAAGGACGGAAAGCCAGGCGCGTATCGTGTTGTGGGACAGACCGCAGTCGTTGGCGAGGGATGAGAGATTGACCAGTTGTCCGGTACGGCCAGCGCATATCCTGACGAACCGGTAAAAGGAGGACAGGTCGCGGATATTGATCATCTGGCGGACATCCCGTTCGATATAGGTCCGGACATAGTTTCCGTACCAGGAGGAGGGATCTGCTCCCCGGGAAAGGACCGGGGGATAAAGACCCCGATGGAGGAACGGTCCGATCGGGCCGGGATCCAGATTCCCCCCCAGAATTTCGGACAGGGACAGCGGCAGCAGGGTCAGAAGGGCGACGCGTCCGGCCAGGGACTGGGACACTCCGGAAAGAAGTCCGAACTGCTGGGATCCTGTCAGGGCGAACAATCCCATCCGATCCTCCTGATCGACCCGCGTCTGAAGATAGGAAAAAAGGTCGGGGGAATTCTGGACCTCATCGAGGATGGCTCCGTCCGGATACCTGTCCAGAAATCCCCGGGGGTCTTCCCGGGCAAAGGCCCTCTCGTCGAGATCCTCAAGAGACACGTAGGGCTTTTCGGAAAAGACCGTCCGGACGAGGGTCGTTTTGCCGGACGGGCGCGGCCCGGTGACCGCGAGGACGGGATATTCCCGGGCTTGCGGTCTCGACACCGGTTCAATGCGGCGGGGAATCTTCATGAGACGCACCCTATCATTTTTGGCAAATTGTCAAATCAATTGCCAATCTGTCAAGTGTCGAGAGTCTCCTCTCCTTTCTGCCTCCATGGAGACCCGGACCGATCGCCGATTTCAGCCAAGGACCCCCATCCTAGAGATCCCTTCATTCGGGGAGCTGCGACCGGGAGACTCCTCATTTCCGGTCTCCGCCGACGTTCCCGGCCGTGAAGACCGCCTCGTCCAGTCCTTTCAGGACTGAGCCTCTGTCATCCCGGAACGGTCCTCATTCCTTCCGATGATCGGGGCACAAGACGTGCATTTTCTTCAGGTTTTTGCGGTTCCACTCGCTCTCCGGAGTGCGCTCTTCCGGAACATTCCTTGATCATTTAATTTAAATATCTTTCATTTAAAGATTTTATTTGTTTTATTCTTGTGGCTTGAAACTTGCTCTGCACCTTTGTTTTTTTGGGAGCCCACCGGGGCCGGGAACAAGGCCCCGTCGAATCAGGAAATCATGGAGAAAAGCATGAACGATTCCCCGTTTTTCGGGATTTCTTCGGAGGCCCACGGGTGGGAAGGTCCGAACGCCGGAGGCCTTGAAGCCATTCTTGCGGGCTGTCCCGCATGCGCTGGGAAAATTCTCGACGCGATCCAGTCTGACGGGGTCGCCCTGGCCGCCACCGATCCGGGAAAGGGGAAGGGAGGGAACCTTCTCGTCTATCTGAACCGGAAGATGAAGGAGATTCTCCGGAAAATGTCCGGCGATCTCGAAAGCCGGTACGGGCTCTCCCCGGACGCCGTTCCGGGAGCCTCCATCCACCGGTTCCACAGGGATCCCGACCGGATCCGGGAGATTCTTGCCGGATTGAAGCCGGGGGAAACGCGCCGGAACCAGGTCATTCCCGTCGGATCCATGCGCTTCCGTTCTGTTACCGAGGTCCTGACCGACGCTTCCGGCCGCCGCGTCGCCTACCTGACGGTTTTCACCGACATCACCTCCCATGCGCACCTGGAAGCCGTTTCCGGGGAGTCCGCCGCGATATCCCGCATGACGGAGGCTCTCGGCAGAAAGGTATCCGCCCTTTCGGCGACGGCCGACTCCGGCCGGGAGACCATTCTCCAAATGGTCCGCGGGGTCGTCGAAAACGAGGAAATGATGCAGGGGCTCGTGCGGGAGGTGGGGGTCCTCGGGAGCCGCTCCGAGGAGATCGGAAGCGTTGCCGGAACGATCGGCCGGATCGCCTCGCAAACCCGGCTTCTGGCCCTGAACGCAGCGATCGAGGCGGCCCGGGCAGGGAGGGAGGGCCGAGGGTTTTCCGTCGTGGCCGACGAGGTCAGAAAGCTTGCGGAGAGGACGGCGGCGGCCTCGACGGAGATCGGCACCATGATCCAGAGGGTGCAGGAAGAGATATCGAGGACCGTCCGACTCCTCTCAGAAGGGCTTTCGCGATCGTCGGGGAACCGGGATCTGGCCCGCCGAACGGAGGCGGTGCTCGATGCGGTCCGGGAGGA
>DAIBTC010000174.1 GCA_027415345.1 Nitrospirota bacterium | reverse complement strand
GTAGAGCGCGACCTCGGTCACGTCCGCCCCCGCCTCCTCAAGTGCCCTGGGGAGCACGTCCCGAGCCCCTTCGGCACGGGGGAGGAGGACGCGGCGGCCGCTGACTCCGGAAGCCAGCATCGCCTCTGCCAGGGACTCGGCCAGGAATTCGCCGGGGCCGTGGAGGCCATCCTTGCCAACCCCGGAAAATTGGCCGTCACCGGCATCGGAAAATCAGGCCACATTGCCCGAAAGGTATCCGCCACCTTCTCCTCCACCGGAACCCCGGCGTTTTTTCTTCATCCTGGAGAAGCCCTCCACGGGGATCTCGGCATGCTTGAATCGCGGGATATTCTTCTGTCATTTTCAAAATCCGGCGAAACGGAAGAGATCCGGGCCCTGCTGCCTCTTCTCGAGCGAATGGAGATTCCCATGATCGGCATTCTTGGAGAAACCGATTCCACGCTGGCCCGAAAGGCCACCTGGGTCCTTTCCGCCAAGGTCGGAAAGGAGGCCGGTCCCCTGGGCATCGCTCCCACATCCAGCACGACGGCCATGCTGGCCATGGGGGATGCCCTGGCCATGGTCGTCCTGGCCGAACGGGATTTCGGGGTCCGGGATTTTGCTTCGCTCCACCCGGGAGGGGCCCTGGGTCGTCGCTACTTTCTCAAGATCAATGCCCTCATGCACACCGGTGATCATCTTCCTTCGGTTTTTCCTGAGACTCCCTTGCGGGAGGTCATCGTGGAAATGACAGCCAAAAAACTGGGCATGACGACGGTCACCGACCCATCGGGACATCTAAAGGGCGTCCTGACGGACGGGGACCTCCGAAGAACCCTTGAATCATCCCGGATGAATGGGTCCGGCTCCCCGATCCTCGACCTTCCCGCCGAGGCCATCATGTCCAGGAACCCGGCGACCCTTCCTCCGGATACACTGGCCTCGGAGGCTTTGAACCTCATGGAATCCCGCCAGATCACCAGCGTGGTCGTGACCGGGAAGGACCGGATCGTCCTGGGAGTTGTCCATCTCCACGATCTTTTGAGGGCGGGAGTTCCCTTATGATTCGGATTCCCCTTCCGGTCCTTCGGAGGCTTCCCTTCATTCGCGGCCTCGTCCTCGACGTTGACGGAGTTCTGACTGACGGGCGGCTTTCCTTCGGCCCGACGGAGGAAATGAAGTCCTTTCATGTCCGTGATGGCCACGGGATTGCCCTTCTTCTGAGGTCCGGCTTCCCTGTCGGGATCATTTCCGGAAGATCGGGAGCGGCGACCGAAAGACGACTGGCGGACCTGGGAATCCAGGATTTTTTCCTGGGGATACGGGACAAATCCCAGGCCTTCGACTCCCTGCTCTCCCGGTGGAAGCTCGAACCGGGACAGGTTGCCGCCATGGGAGATGATGTCACGGATCTCGCTCTCCTTCGACGGGCCGGACTTTTCATTGCCGTCTCCGATTCCCACCCTTCCGTTTTACGAATGGCGGACTGGGTCACCTCCGCTCCGGGGGGACAGGGTGCCGTCCGTCAGATCTCCGACGCACTTCTCTTTGTCCGAAACCGCAAGTGCAAAGACAAAGGGGAGGACCACCTGTGCTGAACCTGGCCAATACTCTGACCCTTGGCCGTCTTCTGCTTATCCCGGCCGTCATCATGGCCGACCACTCCCCGAGGACCGGACCCAGCCACATGGCGGCCTTTCTTTTTATCCTGGCCTCCCTGACCGATATCCTTGACGGTTTTGTCGCCCGCCGATACAACATGGTGACATCCATGGGTAAACTTCTTGACCCGGTTGCCGACAAGATTCTTGTAAGCTCCGTACTCTTTCTTCTGGTGGCACACGGACTGCTTCCGGCCATTCTGGCCATCATCGTCGTCGCACGCGAGTTCGCCGTCTCAGGACTCCGTTCGGTCGCTGCCTCACGGGGCATCATCATCCCGGCCGAAAAAACCGGAAAGGCCAAGATGGTTGTTCAGACTCTCTCTATTGCCTTTCTGCTCGACAACAATCGCCACCTGGCCATTCCCGGATCAAACTTTCTCCTGAACCTTCACTGGATAGGACTCCTGACCTTCTGGATTGCCATCATTCTGACGATTGTCTCCGGCATCCAGTATCTTTTGTGGTATCTGTGGATCACAAGCCAGGATGGCCCCGCATGATCTCGCATGCGATCCTTGTCATTCTTTCATACCTTCTCGGATCCATCCCGACAGGACTTCTTCTTGCCC
Organism: Nitrospirota bacterium; assembly: GCA_027415345.1. GTDB lineage: Bacteria > Nitrospirota > Leptospirillia > Leptospirillales > Leptospirillaceae > UBA4572. The sequence goes on along the minus strand of DAIBTC010000174.1, from coordinate 610 downwards.
GGGTCAAGGGAATCGACATCCGCAAGACGGGAAGCGGGAACATAGGATTCAGCAATGTCATGCGTGTGGTGGGGAAAGACCGGCAGGGAAAGATCCTGGGTTTGCTGACCTTGCTGGGAGACATGGGAAAAGGGGCTCTGGCTGTCCGGCTGGGACTTTTTTACGGGAACTCCTTCGACCCTTTTCTTGCGGGACTCTTCGTTTTTCTTGGCCATCTCTTTTCCTTCTGGCTTCGGGGACGAGGCGGAAAGGGGGTTGCCACCGGGCTCGGTGTGGCTCTGGGTCTCGATCCTCTCTTTGGCCTTTTGATCTGCCTCCCCTGGCTCATTCTCTATCTGGCGACAAGAACCGCTTCCATCGCCTCCCTTGGAAGCTTTGCCCTCATGCCTTTCCTTTCCCTGCTTTGGGAAAGAAATCACTCAATCGTTCCTCATTCTCTTCCCCAGGGATCCACCCTTCTTTTCCTCATAATGGCCATTCTGGTCTTCATCCGACATCGAGACAACATAGCAAGGCTTCTTTCGAACAATGAAAACAGATTGTAGAATTTACAATAAAAAAAATTAATATAAAATAAAATATCTTTTATTTACAATTACTAAATAAGTAC
>DAIBTC010000173.1 GCA_027415345.1 Nitrospirota bacterium | reverse complement strand
TCCTTTTGTCGACGCCCATCATCGGGGCCGCGGGGGTCCTGGAAATCCCGAAGCTGATTCGATACGGGACTCCGGCCTCCCTCAAGCTCGCCCTGGCCGGTGGGACGGTCGCCTGCGCCACCGCCTGGCTGACCACTTTCCTTCTCATGCGCTATTTCCGGAAATTCGAGGCGAACCAGGCGTTGGCCCCTTTCGGACTCTATTGCCTGGCGGCGGGAGGTCTTTCCCTCCTGTTTCTGCGCTAGGGCAAGGAGGCCGGGGCGGAGGAGGAGGAGGGAGCGGCAGTCGCCGTTCCGAGACGGTCGTCGTAGACCAGGTGGCCTCCCATCCCGGCTGCTCCCAACAGGAGCAGGAGGCCGGCGATGGCGATCGATCGGCTCAAAAGGGGAGAGAGGCGGCTCCGGCGCATGTCCGCAATCCAGAGAAGAACCAGGAGCGTCGACCCTGACAGGGCCAGAAGCCTGTGGAAGGAGGCCGCGGCGGGGATCGAGATCCCCCGGTCGCGAAGGGCCGACAGCGAGAGCCACCCGGTCAACACGGCCAAGCCCATGAACAGAACGGCGGCCGCGCCGATCAGCCGTTGCCCTCGTTCCGGAATCCGGGTCCGGAGCGCCGGCAGGATCTCGATCCCCGCAAAGAGTAGGGCCAGGGAGAGGGTGAAGTGGACGAGAAAGGGATGGATCGGCACAGTGTCCTTTCAGGAGCGGGAGGGCTGACCCTCGGTCGAGGCTCTCGATAAGGTCCAAAACATCGCGTTATTCAATTCTTTCCTTTGATTTCCAGTGGTTAGTCAGGTAAGATGACCATGTTCGGTGATGCATTGAGCTAGTGTGCGAAAGAACAAGGGGCTTGTCAAATTCGAACTCGAAAAATGACGGCAGTCGTTGTATTTTCTTTCGGAAGCCTCAGGATCTTGCATGACGTAATGGGATACTGCAGAGGGCAAGGCCCATTTCTATGAAATCGTCCGGCGGGCTTTGCAGGGAGAGGACATCGACATCGCGGAAGACAATCATCCATTGCTCCGGCTACTTCCCGTACGGACCCCTCAGGGCGAACGGGTTCCCGGATCGGCCAAAAATCAGATTCTTTATGTGGCGTCTGATTTCGATGAGACACCCGAAGATTTTGGCGAGGTGACGTGATGCGATCTCTCCTGGATTCCCATGCCTTTCTCGGGTGGCTGGAAGGGTCGGACAATATCTCGGAAGCGGCCCGATCGGTCCTCCGGATCCGTGAAAGCGAGATTTTCGTCAGTCTGGTCTGTGTCCGGGAAAGCACCCTCAAGACAGTCTTGGAAAAATGGGCCTCCCGCGGTCCATTCCATCGAGAAGAAGATCCCCGTCATTTCCGCCGATAGGATGTTCGATCGTGATGGGGCTCAACGCATCGGGTGAGAGGGAAGTCGGAACAATGGGAGGGTTCAATCGATGAAGGTTCTGGTCACGGGAGGAACGGGCTACATCGGCTCCCATACCGCCGTGGTTCTGCTCGATGCGGGCTTTGAGGTCGTCCTTCTCGACAATCTTTCGAACAGCGAGCGGGAGGTGGCGGACCGGATCGAAGCGATTGCCGGCAGGAAGACCGTCCTCTACGAGGCCGACATCCGGGACCGGAGCCGGATGGAGGCGATCCTGGAGAGGGAAAGCCCCCAGGCGGTGATCCACTTCGCCGGTCTCAAGGCCGTGGGCGAATCCTCCCGACTCCCCCTCGAGTACTACGACAACAATGTGACCGGGACCCTTTCCCTTCTCTTCGCGATGCGGGAGAAGGGGGTGAAGACCCTGGTCTTCAGCTCATCGGCCACTGTCTACGGGGTTCCCGAGCGTCTTCCGATCGCGGAGGATGCCCCGCTTTCCGCCACCAACCCCTACGGGACCACCAAGCTGGTGATCGAGGAGATCCTCCGGAGCCTTGTCGCCTCGGACTCCTCCTGGAAGATCTCCCTTCTTCGCTATTTCAATCCGGTCGGGGCCCATCCCTCGGGACGGATCGGCGAGAACCCCCGGGGAGTTCCCAACAACCTGATGCCCTTCGTGGCCCAGGTGGCGGCGGGAATCCGGGAGCGCCTGTCGGTTTTCGGAAACGACTATCCGACGGAGGACGGGACCGGGGTGCGGGACTACATCCATGTGATGGATCTGGCCAAGGGCCATCTGGCGGCCCTGAAGGCCTTGTCCGGCTGGGAGGGGCCGGGTCCGCTGACCGTCAACCTGGGCACCGGTCGGGGGACCTCGGTGCTCGAAATGGTCCGGGCCTTCGAGAAGGTGTCCGGGCAGAAGATTCCCTTCGAAATCGTTCCCCGTCGACCGGGGGATGTGGCCGCCTGCTGGGCCGATCCCTCCTTGGCGGAGCGGCTTCTGGGATGGAAGGCGGAGTTCGGGATCGAACGGATGTGCGCGGATGCCTGGCGGTGGCAGAGCGGTCTTGGAAAGGCATCCCGGGAGGATGTCGGGGATCCGTCCGGTGCGGGATGAGTGGTACGGGTATCTGGGGGGAACCATGACCACCCTGGCCTTTCTTCCCCAGGTGGTCAAGACCCTCCGGACCCGGGAGACCCGGAGCATCTCGCTGGGGATGTACCTTCTTTTTACGGCCGGGGTCTTTCTCTGGCTGGTCTACGGGATCCGCCTCCATGCCCTTCCCATGATCCTGGCCAACGGAATTACCCTTCTTCTCTCCTTTGTACTCCTGGTGGCCAAGTGGCGCTGGAAGTGATCGAAGGGGTCCTCTTTTCTCCGGGAGTTTTTCAAAAATGACCTTTTTCTTCTGGAAAGATCCGGCCTACCAGCGGATCAAGCCCTATTTCCATGGCTGGATCCGGCC
>DAIBTC010000172.1 GCA_027415345.1 Nitrospirota bacterium | reverse complement strand
GGGACGGCCTTCTGATCGAAGAAGGGTCCCAGGATCCGGACCCAAGACGAGGACATTGATGACACGATCGAACACCCTGCTGAGTGTCTCGGGACTTCTTCTGATGGGGGGAAGCTTCTTCCTTCCCCGGGGAGGGGTCAGTCCTCAGCCGGCCACGGGAGCCATCGCTCCCCGGGAGGGCCGGGTGGTGGCCGAGGGGCGCCTCATGGCCTGTCCCGACGCCCTGGCCACCGTCCGCTCCGAATACGCCGGGACGATTGCGCGCTATCCCGCCCGGGAGCACGAAAGGGTCAAAAAGGGAGCCCTCCTGGCCGCTCTCCGGGCGACCGATGTCGAGGCCCAGCTCGCCGAAGCCAAGGCCGGTCTTTCGGTGGATCTCGCCAAAAAGGCCCTGGCCGAAAACCAGTTCCATCGAGCCGAGAATCTCTGGAACAAGAGGGCGACGAGCTTCGCTTCCTACGACCAGGCCCGGAAGACCCTGGCCATGGCCAAGGCCCAGGCGGAGCGGGGAGAGGCCGACGTTCGCCTCACCGAGGCGATTCTCGCCAAGACCCGGATCCGCTCCCCCATCGAGGGGATGGTGGTGGCCCGCTACCACAATCTGGGAGAATACGTGAAGGTGGGATCCCGGATCGCGACCGTGGCCGACCTCTCAAAGACCCGGGTGGAGGCGGAGGTGGACGAGTTCGACGTCGGCCATGTCCGGATCGGACAGCCGGCGGTCCTTCATGCCGAAGGGATGGACAAAAACTATTCGGGGGTTGTGATTTCTATTTCGGAGAGGGTAACGCGCAAGCACCTGATCCCCGAAGACCCCTCCCGCCCCACCGATACGGGCGTCGTGGATGTCAAGATCGTCTCGGCCGCGCCCCTGCCCTTCAAGTTGGGACAGAAGGTCGATGTCCGGATCGATACCACCCGGACCGTTCCTCTTCCGGGAGATTCGGCCACGACCCGGTGCGGGGGCTCCTGAGAAGGCGCGCAGGGGAGAAGAGCCTCTCCGAAAGCCTCTCCTCCAGGATCTTCCCCTCCCGGGGATTAAAAAAGAGGGGGAAAAGGCTTCGGTCGCTCGCCCGCCGTTCCGGATGGCCGCCGTTCTCCCGGGCCCGTTCGAGCCCCCTGACAAGATCGACTCGAAGAAGGTTGGAGTTCGTTCCGACACGTTGGCATGAACGGGGGGTCCCGACTTTGACGAATCCCAACTGATGTTCATAGAAACGCGCATGAACGGGGGTCACCTCTACCACCGCGTCGGTGTGTCCCAGAAGGGGGCCTCCCGCCAGGAGCGCCGCATGAAAGAGGCGGGCCAGGGCGGAGGGTGATCCGAGACCCGGAGCCATGGCCAGGGCGTTGAACTCGCAGAGGCTTCGTCCTTCCCGACGCAAGGCCGCGATCTCATCGGGATAGCTCTCCTCGGCCCGCAGGAATTCCTCACCCGATCCCACCGTCACCGTTCCCAGATCCTCCCCCCCCGCCTCGGAAAGAAGAAGGGTCGCATAGCCGGGACCCTCCGGAAGAAGTCCCTCGGTGCGATAGCCCATGCGGGCATACATCCGGGCCACCAGAGCCTCCGCCCGACCCAGATCGGATGGGCTTTCGGCCAGTCGAAGGGAGAGGGTTCGGCCCGAAGGGCCATCCAGGAATGTCGCCAGGGAGTCTTCCCCGGGAAGGGCATCGATCAGACAGGTTGTCATGGAGAACCTCGGGACTGGAGGGCTGGTCGTCTGCGGGGCCTTCCCGCAATTTCGTCCATTAAACACGAACAAATCCTTTTTGTCGATGATTTGCGTCACAGGAAAAAGGCGTCGAGAGCGTCTGAGTGAGGAGTGAAAGTTCGAGAAGGACTCTGGATGGGACTCTCCCGGAACGCCTTTCAGGGAGGACTGGCAGGGGTTGGAAACCGGGCGGAAAGCTCTTTGGCCAAGGCTTCCGAGGCGCGCAGGAGGCGCCCAAGGACTTGCCGCATGACGGAGGAGTTTCTTCCGTAGGGATCGGGTATCTCAAGAGCTCTTCCGGAATCCCAGGCTCCGAGCCAAGCGGACTTCCGGACGGCCCCCTCCCCGAAATCGAGAAGAAGATCCCGGTTCGAGCGGTCCATGAAGAGGATCAGGTCGGCCCATTCGGCGAGAAGCGGACTTGTGGTCCGGGAGCGATGGGCCGAAAGGTCGATACCGAAGGAGCGGGCCTCCCGCACATAGTCCGGGGGTGCGGGAAGGTTCTCCTGGTGGGACAGGCCGCCGGAGGAGACCTCGAATCGTTGGGAGGTAAGGCTTCGTTTTAAAAACAGTTCCGCCGCCGGGCTCCGGCAGAGGTTGCCATGACAGACCACCAGGATCCGGGGATGATCCGGGAGGGTCAGAAGGCGGGAGCGGGAGCGGAGACGCTCTTCCGGGTCTGCTTCAATCAGTCCTCCGAGGCGGGAGAGAAGACGGCGGGAAATCACCGGCCCTTCCAGTCCCCGACCATTGATGCTGGCCTTCTGAATTTCTCCAAATTCTGTGTACTCCCGGTCCTCAAAACTGAATTCTCTTTCAAAAGGATATATTCTCGGGGGAAAGGAAGGTTCCGTTCCTCATTCCCTGGTGGGAGTCATTCTCCGCACTTTCCGGAGGAAGGTCAAGATGAAAAATCCCGGTGAGATCGGTCCTTCCCTACTTCAGGAATATTCCCTCTTTCCTCCAGATCGGGGTCAGGGCTTGTATTCGATGACCTGGGCGTTGGAAAGGGAGATCCAGATCCCCTGACTGTTGGTGGCAATTCCTTCGGGAGCTGCGGGAAGAGAGTACTGGTAGCAGGGGGTCGAGGACGAACAGCTTGCGCTGGCAATG
>DAIBTC010000171.1 GCA_027415345.1 Nitrospirota bacterium | reverse complement strand
CCAGGATCTTCCCGATCTTCTCCCCGGCGGTCGAGGGCGTCGAGGCGAGATGGTACTCGACGTCCAGCAGGCGGGCCCGGGGATCGTCCGCAAGACGGTCGGGAAGGAGCGGGGCATCGGAAAACCGGCTCATGTCTCCGGGGTCCCGATTGGCCCTCCGGTCCCGGACCGACAGGTAGTGGGAGAGGGGGCGCTCCTCTCCCGGGTCAAGGGCGGCCAGGAGGACCGAGTCGACCTCGGAGGCGTCGTCCGAGGCCACCGGAAGCGATCCGCGATGGATCATCACGCCGATCTCGAGATCGGGGAAGAGCCAGAGGGTCTCGGGCGAGAGGGGAACCTCGACGACACTCCCGTCCTTCATCGTCACGACGCTTCGCAGGCGGATCCGGGGAAGGCGCCCCTCCTGGATGTCTTTGTCCGGGTGGAGCCCCTCGAGACGATAGGGCTCTCCTCCCTCGAAGGCTCCCGGCAGCCACTGGTCGGGGAGGGCCTGGTTGTAAAGTGTCCAGTCGGAATTCTCCGGAAGAGGCGGCGGTTCCTTTCCGATCTCGCCGGGACGGTACCGGCCGATGCGGCTTGACCGGCCGCTCCACAGGAGCCCCTGCGCCCCCAGGCCGGCGGGAGCCGGTCGCTCGTCCGGAGAGAGAAGGGGGAAGGCGGGATTCTCGATGTTGGGAAGCGGAAGGGGATCCTCCGGAGGATCCCCCGGAAAGCCCTTTCCGACCGGATTGGCGGCGTAACCCGGCCCCCCGTAGGCGCGGGTCCAGTCGATCTCGAGAGAGGTAAAGGGCACCGGATCGCTCCTGCGAAGGATCCCCCGCTCCCGGACGAAGACCCGGTCCCCGGTGACGTCGAGGGCCTTGGCGACCGGGCCGACCCGGACGACCACCCGCCGGGAGGGAACGGCCCGTCCGCCTGGCCCATGGCACCGGGCGACGAACAGGACCTCTCCCCGGTCCTTGGGGATCCCCTCGTCCCAGACCCCGTCCTTGGGCAGGAGGGGACCGATGCTCTGCCACATCGCCTGCTCGGAGAGAGGGACCTCGGGGTCGGAAAAGGAAAAGCCCACGAGGCCCGTGAGGGCCAGGCGATCCCCCTGCCGCCTGTAGGTCCGGCAGAGGAATCCGAGAAGGAGGGGTTTGATGACGCGAAGTCCCATGGAGGATCGGCCTCAGGTGAAGATGGTCATGGCGTGGTTGTAGAGGGAGGTCGCCGCCGTCTTGATATGGGTTCCCGCCGCTTCAATCTTGCTCCCCACAGTCTTCAGTTCAGCCCCGACATCCTTGGAAGTAGTGGGCCCCACGTTACTTACCACTCCAAAACTGATGTTCTGCTGAAACCCGAGGATCAGGTTCATTAATTCGACAAGGTTGATGTTTTCCTGGACCCCCAGGCAGAGGTTCAGCAATTCGACTACGTTGATGTTTTCCTGAGCCCCCAGCACCAAGTTCACCGTGTTTCCGATAAAGACGTTTTCCACGCCCCCGCCGACGATCGTGGCCAGGCTTCCCCAAGTCGTGGCCGTGGTATCGCCGTTCGTCGTCGAAACGGTGTTCCCGACCGTCGTGATGGTCGTATTTCCATTGGTGGTGATCGTCGAATTGCCCACGGTACTGATGGTGCTGGCCCCAGCCGTGTTGTTGTTGAAGTTCAGGCCATAGACGTTGACGTCTCCTTCTGCGTTGAGATTGATGTCGTTTGTCCCGATGGACTGGGTCGCGGGGTTCCCCGCCAGCATATTGATATGGCCGGAACCCTCGAGGCGGATATTGCCGGTGGTCTCGGCTTGGGTTGGCAGGGGAACGGCGGCAGACATCAGAAGACCGCCGACAGAGTAGATGACGATCCCCCCTGTCGTTCCACTTCCCGTAATTTCCGAATCGGTGGCCATGATCCACCCTCCTTAAAGAATGAGTTTCATCTGGAACAGTCTCGTGTCGCCCCGAACCTTCAAAGATTCGCGTCATTCAACAGGATGAAGTGCCCTCCCGCCGAGCGGATCATGTTCTTTTCCGGGTTCCGGTTCGAGATCAGGTTCCGGCCCTCCGAATTGTGGAGGGCCCCCACGATGACCGGCTGGTCGGGATCTCCCCCCAAAAAGGCCACCAGGACCTCGGTTTCCTTGTGAAGGGGAAAATGCATCCCGTTGTCTGATCCGGCCAAGGGGGTGGCCAGCCTGACCCACCCCGAGCCCTTCTGGCTCTTCCGCTTCGAAAGTGCGAAAGGGAACCGCACCTTGTACTCCCCGTACTCGTTCAGCTCGGCAAATTTTCCCGACCCCTCCGCCTCGACGATCGCCTGGACCACGCCGGGGATCCGGGGCCAGGGGGTCCGTCGTTGGGGCCGGAAGGGAACATTCGCGGGGATCCCCTCGAAGGCGGCCTGGAAGCGGGCCGGGCCTCCCGCCTCCCCTCCTCCCCCCCCCGCCATGGAGGCGAGACTGGCCATCGGCTGGCTCCCCTCGCACCGGAGGCGGGTCACGAAGAAGTCCCCGTTCATTCCCTCGCGTCCATGCCGGGAGACCCTGACCGTCGTTCCGGCCCGGAGGCCGACCGCGGTGCTCTTGCCTTCCAGGATCCGTCGGCCGGATTCGAGTTGTTCGGCCAGGAGGCGCGCCTGGCGCCCCGCCTCGGCATTGGTCCGCAGGTTCTCCCCGTAGACCTCCTCCACCGTCCGGTCGGCCCCCCCGGGGACCGCCTTCTCCTCCCGGATCTCGAGGGCGGCTTTCCGGTAGTTGAAGTCCTGGACCACCGCCCGGGCAGGAATCTCCCGCACGGTCTCGCTCCACTCGAAGAGGGTGTCGTCGGCCAGGCCCACATCGGGATCCCCCGGCGGCCGGAAGA
>DAIBTC010000170.1 GCA_027415345.1 Nitrospirota bacterium | reverse complement strand
GAAGGCTGTCTCAGGGTTCAACAGGTCATTCTTCTTCAACCTCGTTCTTTCCTGAAACAAGCGTGAGGACTGGCTCCGGTGAAGGTTCCGGCATTAAATCCCGGGATACCTGGGATTCCCCCGGAGTATGGAATTCGGGCTGGGAACCCTCTTCATTCTCAGACGCAGGACTTTCACCCTTTGTAGGTTCCTCCTGGACAATTTTTTGCGGGAGGTCCGGCATGAAGCCTCCCTGAATTCGGATCCAGAGATTCTCAAGGGCGGAAAATCCAGCACCTCTTTTTGTTCCTGCGGTTGCCTGCTCGAGCAGGACTCCCTCGAGAAAAATCCCCATGACAAAGCGTTTTTGGTGGGAAGGACCGGATTCCTCGACGAGTCGGATTTCGGGGATTGCCCCAAAATGCTGCTGGGCCCATTTCTGGATGAGAAGCTTGTAGTTCGGCGGGTTCTTCCCCCGTTCCCTGGGACGGATAACCTCAGGCTCGGCTGGAGCGACCTGACGGCGGGGTTCCCGGGGAGGGGCGGCCTCGATGTTCCGGAGAATCTCCTGAAGAGGCTGGGCGAACCAGGGGATCAGAACCTGGCGGGCCGTCTCCAGTCCGTATTCGCAGTAAATGGCCGCGGCGAGGGATTCGAAGGTGTCGGCAAGAAGAGAGTGGTTCTCCCGTTCACCGGAAGAATGACTTCCCTTTCCGAGAATCATGTAGGACCCGAGATCCATGCGTCGGGCAATCGATGCAAGGGTCTGGGTGCTCACGATGGCTGAAAAGACTTGTCCAACTTCACCTTCCGTGGCCTGGGGCCACATATTGAGAAGGTATTCGCTGACAATGAGTCCGACGACCCGGTCTCCAAGAAATTCAAGGCGTTCGTAGTTGGGAATGGGCTTTTTGCGACCCCGTTCATGCGAGGCGGAGCGATGAGTCAAGGCCTCATCTATGCGGAAGCTTTCCTTGAAGGGGAGGCCGAGCATCCGGATCAGAGTCTCCGCTGATTTGGGCGTATTTCCCTGTCTGACATCTCCCAACGGACCCTCCAATCTAGAGTTTTGATTTGTGAAACTTCTGTGATTCTTGGATTCGATGAATTCATGAATTATGCCGTCAAGGCCAGCCCTTCCGGAGGGGATATTCTGTCCCTGTCCGAAGATGCACGATTTCATCATAGCATATTTTATATGGGGGAAAGTGTGTTTCGAGTCACGCAGTTTGGCATCCTCTTCTTCCCCTGGCATATGACGGAGCTAACCAGGAAGGGAATTTCGGCACCGGCTGGTCTCTTCAGTGGGTCCAGTCTCTCACAGCCTCTTGTTGGGGCAAGGTTCCTTCCCCAGTCTGACCAGCCCTCCCACCCCCTTGAATATTGACCCCTGCATGGGTGCGAACAGGAGACGCCCCCTGAGATCGATCCCCATGACGTCGGAGATCGGAGGACCGGTTATGCTTGTCTCCCTCTCAGGCCTGCAGGAGAGAAAGCAAGCTGAATGAGGGGGCCTTCAGGTAAGAATTCCGGGATCTGTCAGGTCCCCTCCTCTAAGGCAGATCTTGCCAATGCCTGAAAAATGTTGTAAATATCTCCTATTTTCGGGAGGATTATGACGGACAGAAGAATCATTGTGGACCAGAGCTTTGAAGGTCTCCTCGCCGGTCTGAAGGGAAGCTGGATCCTGTCATCGGGGACGGGAGAGGTTGGAGAGACCGTCCGTGGCTGGTCCTGTGACAGGGCAATCCTTCCCCATCGTTTCAGCCGGGCCCTGGAGGCTCTCCCTATACTGCCGCCTCTTGTCCTCGTCTTCGAAAGGGAGGCCCGCCCTCCGTCTCTGGATCGGATCCTTCCGCTTCTGGGCCGGGTGGACATGGTGATTCCACGGAAGGTTCTGGAGAATGATCTCGGGGACATCCTTTCCGAACCTCCCTATCTTTCCCGGTGGTCGGAGTCGTGGGTCGGATATTATCCGAAGGGCCTGAGAGGGTTTCTTTCAAAGTACAGGAGCCTTCTTGTCACCCGGGAACGGGTGGACAGGCGCCACTGGCGGGTCTTCCAGGAATGGGCCGAGGATTCCGGGTCCGTTTCGGATGTGGCCCGAAGTATGAAGCGCCATCCGAAAACGGTCCGCCACAGCCTGGGGATGGTTTCGGAACAGCTGGGAGTGGGGCGGATCGATCAGTTTTCCAGGGAATCTCTCCGGGAAATGCTCCGGCTGGTGGATTTTCCCGGGAACTGGCAGGAGGAACAGTAATAGAGGGACCGCGCCTCAAGCACAACCTTCTGAATCGGAAGTCCGCATTGAAAACAGGGCTCTCCTTCCCGGCCATAGACCAGATGGAGTTTCTGGTATCCTCCGTTTCGTCCGTCCTCGCGGGTGAAGGAGTGAATGGTGGATCCTCCCTCGGAAATGGCAGCCCGGAGAGTACTCTGCAGGGAGGAATACAGAATTCCTGCTTCCCGGCGGTTGAGCGACCGCCCTTTCCTGAAGGGCGATAGCCCTGCCCGAAAGAGAATTTCCGCCATGTAGATGTTCCCGATCCCCGCAAGAAGGCGTTGGTCCATAAGAGCCCCCCGCAGGGACCGTGAGGTTTTCCGGACGATCTCTGCGAATTCATCGGGGGAGACAGAGAGGGTATCCGGGCCGACGCGGGAGAGAAGACTGGAAGTACTGGGGGATTGGGTGAATTCGATCCGGCCAAATCGCCGGGGATCGATCCAGACAAGCCGAGAGTGCCTGTCGGAAAATCGGATTTCCAGATGGGTGTGGGGAGGATTCCGGGGGGTGTCGATCCGGCGCCACCCCCCGGACATTCCGAACCGAGACAGAAGAAAAAGAACATTCCCCCTCTCTTTGG
>DAIBTC010000016.1 GCA_027415345.1 Nitrospirota bacterium | reverse complement strand
CTGGAAAAATACCGTAAAAAGCACAAGGCTCTCAATCGCGCCCTGACAGCCTTTGCAACCTACGTGTAGACACACCCTGGAACGCTGATCAGTCCTTCAGACTATTCGCAATGGAGGGGCTGGCCCTTTCTTTCAGGCCCACGGCCGATCAGGAGAGCAATCGCGAGGGACGAAAGCCCGGCAACAAGAATCAGGGCAATTCGGAGACCTCCATCGAGATGGTTTGCCAGAAATGACTGAAGCGTCGCATTGGCAGAGGCCAAAAGGTTTCCTGTCTGGTAGACGACACCCGGGAAAGCCCCTCTGCCTTCCGGCGGTGCAATCTCGTTTAAGTAAGCCGGCACAACCCCCCAGGCTCCCTGGACGGCAAACTGCATGAGAAAGGCTCCCACGGCCAGGGAGACCAGGCCATCGGCCCCTCCCCAAAAAGGCAGGACGACCAAAACCATCAGGGCCGCCAAAAGGATCGCCCGTCTCCTTCCGACTCTTTCTGATATCGTTCCGAGAACGATACCTCCAAGGATCGCCCCAATATTGTAAAACACGGCGATCCCCCCGACCGCTTCAAGAGAAAGGTGATGGGTCGTCTCCAGAAAGGTGGGATAAAGGTCCTGGGTCCCGTGGCCTAGAAAGTTGAAGGCTGTCATCAAGACTGTCGCATACAGTGCGAGCTTCCAGCATTTCCGGCCGAGAGCCCACAAATTGGGCGAATTCCTGGACTCTCTTTGTGAAAAGGAAGGAGATTCAGGAACACTCCTTCGAATAAAGAATACGAGGAAGGCCGGCAGGATTCCCAGCATCAGAAGCCCCCGCCAGCCGCTCACCGGATAGAAAATGACAAAGGCTAAGGAAGCCAGAAGGTATCCTGCAGGATAGCCGGCCTGCAAAATCCCAGACACGAATCCCCGGCATTGTGCCGGAATGCTCTCCATGACCAGGGATGAGCCGGCTCCCCACTCGCCACCCATGGCGACTCCGAACAATCCTCTGAAAATCAGAAAGACCCCGATTGTCGGGGCAATCGCCGATAGGAATCCGAAAAATGGATAAAGGAGGATGACCGCCATCAGGACCGGTCTTCGTCCATACCGGTCCGCGAGTCTTCCGAAAAATAAGGCTCCCAGAGGCCTGGAAGCGAGGGTCAGGAAGATCGCCTCAGTCACCGTAGTCAGGGAGACAGAGAAGGCATGGGCAACATCCTTGAGGACAAAAACCAGAAGGAAAAAATCAAAGGCGTCAAGCGTCCAGCCCAGAAAGGCGGCAACAACAATTCGCCGCTCTCTTCCCCCCAGGGCCTTCCAGTCACGCAAAAATATCACAGGCACTCCCTGACGGCAGCTTCCACCCGATCAGTCCGGAAATCAAAGGAATTCAGAACCGGTCTCTGCAAAAGAACGGTCAGGCTTGAAGCCGCATCTTGGGGCAAAAGGAAAAGAAAATTGCGAAAAAATGGCTCCCCGGGCAGGGCTCGAACCTGCGACATGGTGATTAACAGTCACCCGCTCTGCCAACTGAGCTACCGGGGAATAGGAAGGGAATGTTTTGCTATTGCATAACTTTTTAATCTTATTTTTTTTTAATCGGAAAATCAATCCTCTTTTCAGGATGCCTCGAGCACTGAAAAGTCATTTATGAAATATCGACTCAGATTGAGTCCCTGGTTTGTGTAATTTGACCCTATTCCCTGGCCGTAGGGAAGGTCCGGCTCTCGCTCCATCCGTTCATAACGGAGTTTGAAAACCGGCTGGCCATCCACAATCCGAAAAGGAACGTCATGGGGCCTGACTTCAAGAACACCACGGGCCCCCTCGCCGGAAAGTCCGAATCCAGGATCAAAAAAACCGGCGTAGTGGGTCCTGAGCTCTCCCGCCGCCGCATCGAAAGGGAGCATTTCGGCTGCCAGATCCAGAGGCACCCGAATTTTGGCACGAGAGGCGAAGAGGTAGAACTTCTCCGGCTCCAAAATCATCTCGCCACGGGAGATCTCCCGAATCGGTTCCCAGAACTCCGTGGCGCGCTGGGAATCTCCGGGGACCAGGCTGAGAATCCCTGCATCAGGGCGGGCCCGGTAACCAACGATCGGTTCCCCCAGGAGGCGGACCCCAAGATACAGCCCCCCATCAACGATCCTGTCCCGAAAGTTTTCAGAGGATGGGGACTCCGGAACATGGTACAGAGGCGACTGGCGGTGGCGGACAAGAATCTCCTCGTCCGAGAGAAACTTCCTGTCGGCAAAGAATCTCATCTGACAAAGGGCGAGACCTGGACTGATCTTGAGGGTAAAGGATCGCGAAAAGATTTCAAGATACAACCTTCCAGAGTATCCCGGAGGAATGTCATCAAAGCGGTCTCCTCTTTCCGTCAGAACACGTGTAAAGACATCGAGCCTTCCGGTCGATGATTTCGGATTCGCCTTGGCAGAAAGGAAGGGAGGGAGGGCCAGGGATTCGGCAAGGGGGACAAGGTAGACGGCTCCTTTTTCGAGAAAGGGAGCCGAATCGATATCGAAGGAGTAAAGCGCCAGGTCTGGCAAAAGGTCGTTGACGGATGATTCGAGTGGAAGGAAGCTCGATCGCAAGCGATAGGCGACCAGCCCGAGACGAAGGTCTAGGGAGGCTGGCTGGATCTGGCGTCCCCCCCATTCCATCGACGAGGTCACGAAACCCTCGGAAATCAGACCACGGATCTGGCAGTCGCTCAGTGTTCCCAAGGCCAGTCATCCTTCTTGTCGAGGTCTTCCTTGATCGTTTCCCATAAAAGCCCTTCCTGCCTCCCCCAACCGTCCACAAAAACATGCTTGGATAAGGGCTGTCTGTAAGCCCAGTCTTCTGTCTCCAGCATGGGTCTCCGGGGAAATTCCCTAACATATCCAAGACAGAGAAGTCCGATAGGTTTTACATGGTAAGGGAGATTCAGGATCCCCTGGACATCCTCCCTCCGGAAGATGGTCACCCAGCCCATGCCAATCCCTTCCGCCCTTGCGGCAAGCCACAGATTCATGATGGCACAGGAGGCACTATACACATCCGTATCAGGGTCGGAAAGCCGCCCCAAAACAAATGGACCCTCCCGGGCCGGGTCGATCGTGACACCAATGAGGACAGGAGCATCAAGAATGGCCTCCACCTTGAGTGCCAGAAATTTTTCGGAACGGGGAGATTCGAATACGATCGCCGCCGCACGTCTCTCCTTGTCCACGACCCTTTTGAGCTCTTGCCTGACAATTACGTTTTCCACAAGTATGAAATTCCAGGGCTGCATGAAACCCACTGATGGGGCATGGTGGGCAGCCTTCAGAAGACGGACGATGATCTCGTGGGGGACAGGGTCCGGCAAAAATTCTCTCCGGATATCCCTTCTTGTATAGATGGCATGATAAACCCCTCTCTTTTCCTCTTCAGGAAGGGAAAAGTCAGGGTGACCCTCGCCAAATGACGGGTCCATCATAAAGGACTCCGGTCTGCCTGTTTCGGCATAGGTGTGGCGGAAATGGTGGCCGTGAAACCTTTTCGCTCGTCCTTCCCGGGATGTTCCTTCGGAATCAGGGATCGGGAGCAATCCTCTTCCAATGGACCTCCATCAGATTGATTTCTTTCATGATTGTCTTGTGCAGGCTTATAATGGCCCCTTCCTTCTTCCGGGAGAGAGCCTGATTCGGCATCCGGATAGGTATAGATCCGGTTTTCATAGTTTTTCAGAATAATGTTCCCGTTTTCCCTTCCGACAAGATAATCGTCTGGAAGCACAGGGATTTTTCCGCCGCCACCGGGAGCATCAATCACAAAATGAGGAATCGCCATTCCGGAAATATGACCCTGCAACTCCCGCATGATGGAAAGGCCCGTGGAAAGAGGGGTCCGGACGTGGTTGGCTCCCCGGGTGAGGTCGGCCTGGTAAAGATAATAGGGCTTGACGCGTATGCGAAGGAGCTGCTTGAAGAGGGTGGCGAGAACCCCGGCCTCATCATTGACACCTTTCATGAGGACTGTCTGGCACCCGAGGGGAATCCCCGCATCGGCAAGACGCATGCAAGCTATAGATGATTCGGGAGTAATTTCGCGAGGGTGGTTGAAGTGCAGATTCATAAAGAGGGGATGATACTTTTTCAACATTTCGCACAAGGCGGGGGTCACCCGCTGGGGGAGGGCAGAAGGAACCCTTGTCCCGATGCGGATTATCTCAAGGTGAGGGATGGATCTCAGGCCCCCAAGGATCTCCTCGAGCAAAGCATCCTTCAACATCAGGGGATCTCCCCCGGAGAGGATAACATCCCGGACCTCGGGGTGCTCCCTGATGTAATCGATTCCCTGCCTGATTTCCTCCTGCGTGACAACTCCTTCCGGTTTTCCGACCAGACGCTTTCGAGTACAGTAGCGGCAATAAATCGGGCACTGGTTTGTCACAAGAAAAAGAACACGGTCCGGGTAACGGTGAACGATACTGGGAACCGGGCTGTCCTCGTCTTCGCCGAGGGGATCAAGCGGACTCTCACCGTCCATCCATTCCACGGGATCTGGAATGACCTGAAGACCTATAGGATCATCCGGAGACTGGATAAGTGACTGATAATAGGAATTGATTCTGAGCGGATAGAGATTTTCTACATTTTCCGGGCCGATTCCCTCTTTGGAGATCACCCAATCCTGCGGAAGGTCTTCGCTCTTGCGTACCCCACCGACAAGCAGCTCCTGCCATTCTTCCATCTTCACCTCGCTTCCCGGACTTCATGCGTCCAGGATAAAGCAGAAACCGCAAAACATCCATCAACCCATATCAACCCTGTCCACCCTCGCCTGGAGCGACCTGACCTTGGTCATTTCCGGCCCAGACAGGTGACAGAATCGCATCGACCATTCCATGAATCAGCTTTTTATCTTTCGGACAGGCAGTTGCAAGGACTCCACCGGTCCTGACCTGGTCATTCCCCATCACAAAGAAATAGGGACAGACCCGAACGCGATACCCTTCCTCCAGCAAATGATTTGCCGAGAAATCGAATCCCGATAATGGCAGGATTCGTGTCGTTCGGAAGGGCTGCAGCACCGAAGGAACGGAGTCGAAAGTTTCAAAGGCCTTTTGCAAGGCTTCATGCCAGGACTCCTCGGGAAGGTCATGTCCCACAACAACCCCCCTGCTCCCCCAGGCCAGCGGGGAAAATCCGGATGGCTTAATAATGAATCGCCGCTCCTTCTGAGTCAACCCGAAAAGGCCGGAAAAGTCTCTCAGAAAACGGTCTCCGACCGGAATGGGAGGGGTGACAGACGCGGAAAAGGGGACAGGGGCCGGATCAAGGATCCATGTTTGGGGAATCAGACGATCCAGGAGTTCTCTTGCCCCATCCGGCATCTCTCGGAGCCAGAATGGACGAAGAACAGGGTGATGCCAGAGAGCCATCCCGGCTTTTTCCTCGAGCCAGGGCTTGAGAGGGGGAGTGATGCGGACTTTGCCACCCTTGGCAAAATAAAGCATCATTTCCGCCTTGGGAATATTCGAAAGATCGAACAGCTCGAAAAATCGGTAGAGAATGTTCAGTCTTAAAGGTCCGTTTTTTGTCTGGACGAAAAGACCTTCTTCATCGAAGTGCAACTCCCGGGGGTGGATGCAGACAGCTGGGAAATGGGCCTTGGAAAGACCTCTGGCCAGAAGGGTCATTTCTCCCCGATACTCCTCCGACTCATCCGAAACCACGATCGCCAGGACGGGATCCGGCTCCTGGCATCGGATCATGGCCGCAAATCCCTCCAGGATACCCTCCGATCCCCCGATCATTCCCCCCTGCCCCGCATCCCGATAGAGTCTTGAAAGGGCAAGGAGAAGTCCGGGCCCTCCGGGAACCGAATCCATTTCTGTCAGGACAGGTCCGTCCGGGGTCAGGAGGAGATCCGGCCTGAGAACCTTGGGAAGGTCCTGGCGGAATCTCCTGGCAAGGCCAAGGGCAAGAAGCTCCGCCGGTTTGCCCCGGTCGAGATAGAACCTTACGAATTCATGACCTGAGGCGGGTTCTCTGTACAGAAGGTCAAGAGCCCGATAAAAGGATACAAGAGCATGACCAAGACGGGCCAGAAAATCCTCATCGATTCCTGGAAGAGAGACCGGAATGGGGGAAATCCTGAACGGACGTTCGAAAAGACCTTCCGCCTTCAGGGCATAAAAAAAATTCCGAAACAAAATTACCTCCAGACAATGGGAGGGTTCGGTCACGGGGGGAGCCGATCTAGGCCATTTTGGCCCGAACCCGGACTCTGTGGTAGAATAAACGGCGGCGCCGCCACAATGCATGCATAGGGGTCAAGAACCTTTTAAACCATCATATCAGAACGATCGGTCTCCATGCTCCTCCTATTCCTCATGGCCCGTTCAAATTCAAAGTCCGTCCGCCGGAAGACCAGGGATCGGCAACAGAAATCACTGAAAGGCTTTGCATGAAAATCTCCCCGCTTGAACTTTTGCTTCTTGAAATGTCCAGCGGATTTTATCTTGGGGCTTTTCTTCTTTATCTGTCCGAACTCATCCTCTCCCGTCCCACCCGCGTTCCCTGGGCCCCAGTCACGGCGGGCGTCGGTGGAGTCCTTTTCCAGTCTCTCGCAATCTTCATCCGGTTCGGATTTCAGGGCCATGTCGCCCTTCTTTCCCTGCGGGAGGTCATCTCCTTTTTTTCATGGACATTAGTTCTTGCCTTTCTCTACCTGGAACACCAGAAAAAAGTCCGGATCCTGGGACTTTTCATTTTTGCCATCGCCTTTCTTTCGACCCTTCTGGTCATCGGAATCTCCTTCCATGCTCCTCTTTTTGCCACAAAGGCACCCATCGGATTTCTTCTATCGCTTCATACCATCCTGATCGACCTTGGTCTGGCCTCTGCCGCTCTTTCCTTCATCGTCGCTCTTCTCTACCTCCTGCTGGATTTTTTCCTGCGACGAAAAATATTCAACCGATTTTTCAGCCGCATGCCCTCTCTCGAGACCCTCGATCAACTCAATACAAACTTCAATGGTCTCGGTTTTGTTTTCTTGACCACCGGGCTGATTTTTGCCATGATCTGGTCATGGAAAAAGTTTGGGAGCACCATCCCCCATGCCTCACAGGGAAGGCTGGCATTCATGGGAGCCCTTTTCGTCTGGGTCGCCTATGCGGCAACAGTCCTTCTTCGCTGGAGCCGTCGCTTCAGAGGAAAGCAGGCAGCCTACCTATCCATTTCCGGCTTTCTCATCTTTGCGGCCACAATGTTCGCTCTTGTATTTTTTTCAAAAGGGTCCCATTTTATTCTTTAGGGGGTTTCCTTTTCCTCGGGAGGAGAACCGGGTGACTGCGGAGGCTGGACAGTGATCAAGATTACTCTCGCAGGGGTCAACCACAAGTCGGCACCGGTTGACGTCAGGGAAAAGATAGCCTATCCAAAAGAACATCTGTCTCCCGCAGTCAGAATCCTTTCCCGGGAAGAAAATGTGCTTGAATGTCTTATTCTCTCAACATGTAACCGTGTCGAAATCCTTACGATCACATCCAACATTCATCCCGATCCGGATTTCTTCACAAGCTTCCTCTCCCGCACCCATCCGGCCCTTTCCTCGATCCCCATCCGCCCTCACCTTTACTACAAAACGGATACGGAAGCGGTCGAGCATTTATACGAAGTCACGGCAAGCCTTGATTCCATGATCGTAGGGGAACCGCAAATCACGGGACAGGTCAAGGAAGCCTTCGAGACCTGCCGACAGGAAAACACGATCGGCCCCTATCTGAACCAGATTTTCCAGAGAGCGATCAGTACGGCGAAACGTGTTCGCTCGGAGACGGCCATCAGCCACCTCCCTGTCTCGATCAGTTATGCCGCATGCCAGCTTGCAAGAAAAATCTTTCAGGACATGTCGAACAAATCGGTCCTTCTCCTTGGTGGTGGAGAAATGGCCCAGCTTACCGCACGGCACATGAAAAAAATGGGTGTGCGATCCCTGACCGTCATGACGCGGGATCCCGAAAAGGGGAAACTCCTTGCTGCCGAATACGAAGCCTCCTATGCCGCCATGGAACTCCTTGAAGAGACGATGGCCGAATCAGATATGGTGGTCTGTTCCACAGGGGCGGAAACCTATCTTCTGACGGTTCCTGTCATGGAAAAAGCCATGGAACGGCGTGATTTTAGGCCTCTCTTCCTTATCGACATCGCCGTACCCCGGAATATCGACCCTGAAATTTCCCGTCTTTCAAATACCTTTCTTTACAATATCGATGACTTGAAATCGGTCGTCGAATCAAATCAGAAAGAACGGGAGATGGAGACCTACGCCGCCAGGGAAATAGTCCGCCAGGAGATTGCGCAATTCCAGAAACGGCGCGCCGAAAGGTCCGCTGTCCCCCTCATCCAGGCCCTCAGACGTCATACCGAGAAACTCCAGCAGTCTGAGTTTGACCGCTTTTCCCGGACACTCGAAAGTCTCCCCGAGGACACCAGGAAGCAGGTTATGATTCTGGCCCAGTCCCTTGTCAACAAAATGCTCCACCCGACCTACCAGACCCTTAGAAACTCCTCGAATCTGGAGGAGGCGTGGGAATGGATCTCTCGTTGCTACGGACTGTCACCAGAACTTCTTTCCCAGGATAACTCCTCACGGGAGGAAGGTGGCTCGGCTGACAATAAGTCTTCTGCCCTCGATCCCGCACGACCCGACTTTCCCCTTCCAGGCGAACAATCTTGCTGAAGCCTTCCCCGTCAGTAAAATCCCCTATCAGGATAGGAACAAGAGGATCCGAACTCGCCCTTTGGCAGGCTCGTCATGTTGCAAAACTGATCGAGCAGATTGCAGGAATCCCAAGCGAACTGACTATCATCAAAACGACCGGAGACATGATTCTCTCTGTTCCTCTCTCACAGGTCGGCGGAAAGGGTCTCTTTGTCAAGGAAATCGAGGAGGCTCTCCTTGCCCGGACCATCGACCTCGCTGTCCATAGCATGAAGGATGTTCCCGCCTTTCTTCCGGATGGACTCGTCCTTGGAGCTATTCTTCCGAGGGAGGATCCGAGGGATGCCTTCGTTTCAGGGCGATACCCATCCCTGGAATCTCTCCCGGCAGGGGCCCGGGTTGGAACCTCATCTCTTCGCCGAATGGCGCAGCTTAGCCATTTCCGTTCCGACCTGAAATTCGTCTCCCTTCGTGGAAACGTCGGGACAAGGCTCAGGAAGCTGGACGAGGGACAGGTCGATGCGATCATTCTTGCCGCGGCAGGTCTTGTCCGTCTTGGCTTTGCCGACAGAATTCGCCAGTTTCTCCCGACAAACCTCTCCCTTCCCGCGGTAGGTCAGGGGGCTTTGGGGCTCGAGTTCCGGGCGGATGACCAGAAAATCAAGGGTATCCTCGACCAGATCTCCGACCAAGAGACCACCCTTTGCGTCCTGGCGGAAAGAGGAGTCCTTGCCGCTCTGAATGGAGGCTGCCAGCTTCCGCTGGCAGCCCATGGCCGTATTCTTCCAGACGGCAGAATCGAAATCGTCGCCAGAGTCCTGAATCCCGAAGGAACAACACTCCTTGAAGAAACCATAACGGGTCCGGCCACCGATGGCATCGAGCTTGGGCAGGAAGCCGGGAGAAGACTTCTTGATCGGGGAGGAAAAGCCTTGCTGGACGCTGTTTCATCCCACTGATGCTCTCTTCCGTTTTCGTTCCTTTTTGCTTGAAGACCCGAAAGTCCTCCCTCATAATGGAAAGTCGGATAAAAAAACAAACGACCTGACGGTCCCTTGACCCTGACAATACGAGGAGTTTCACCCGTGGCCCGCCATACACGGACGAAAGAAATCAGGAAGATTCTCCCTCTGGTCCATCTTGTGGGAGCCGGCCCGGGAGACCCCGGCCTTCTGACGAGAAAGGGAGCCCATGTCCTTGGAACGGCCGATGTGGTCCTCTATGACCATCTCGTCCCGCTTGAACTCCTCGACCTGGCCCCTCCTCAGGCGCTACGAATCGATGTCGGGAAGATCAGGAATCACCCTCGCATGACCCAGGCGGAAATCGAAGACACCATGATCGAGCATGCCCGGAAGGGTCGAGTGGTCGTTCGTCTCAAGGGAGGGGATCCCTTTGTCTTCGGGAGGGGCGGGGAAGAGGCCCAGGCCCTGAAACGCGCGGGCATTCCCTTTTCTGTGATTCCAGGAATTTCCTCTCCCATTGCCGTGCCTGCCTATGCGGGTGTTCCCGTCACCCACAGGGATCACAATTCAAGGCTCGTGATCCTCACAGCCCACGACAATCCAGCGAATTGGAGTCCAGAGGACTTGGCGGGGCTTTCAGGAAGAAACCAGACGATCGTTGTCCTGATGGGCGTCATGTATATGAAACAGCTTGCTGACAGACTTCTTAAGGCTGGGCTTTCTTCCAAAACTCCTGTTCTCCTTGTCAGGTGGGGAACCACGTCGAGGCAGGAATCCTTTGAGACAAGGCTCGGAGAACTTTCGGATTTTCTCGACACCACCGATCTCTCTCCCCCCGTCACCCTCCTGATCGGAGGAGTCGTCACCCTTCGTTCGGAAATTTCCTGGATTCATCGGCTTCCTTTTTTTGGAAAACGGATCCTTCTCACCCGGGAACGTGAACATTCGGCAGAACTGTCCAATCTTCTTGAATCACTTGGGGCGACTGTCATTTCATGTCCGACCATTTCTGTCGTTCCTGGACTTGGGGAAAATGCCGGTGAAAAAATCATGAATCTGGGACAGTATTCCTGGCTGGTATTTTTGAGTCCCAACGGAGTGCGCCACTTTATCAGGGAGCTCGCCGACAGAAGACAGGATGTGCGTTCCCTCTCCGGACTCAGGATTTTTTCGATGGGACCGGCCACCACCCATGCCCTCGAGTCCTTCGGAATATTTCCTGACGCGACCCCTGAACAATCCCACGGGCAGGGGGTCCTGGATGCCTTTTCCACTCTTCCCGGACCCCGAGCCGGAAAAATCCTCCTCGTCCGGGGGGACAGAGGATCCGGACTGATTCCGGACGGACTCTCCTCTCTTGGCTTCACTGTCGACACCATCGGTGTCTATGAAAATGTCCTTCCCTCCCTTCCGGCATACAAACGGGATCGCCTGGAGCAGCTGCTCGAAGAGGGGGAGCTTGATCTTGCCATCTACTACAGCCCTTCAGCATTTTCAGGACTCCTGGAGATTTTTCCAGGCCATCGGCAGAAAATTCTATCCATTCCATCCCTTGCCATCGGACCGACCACCGGTGACGCACTGAGGGACGGATCAGTAGAAAAGATCATTCTGGCCCAAGCCCCCACGGTGTCTGGCATTCTTGATGCCTCGCTGGATTTCCTTGCCCCGATAGGGAATAATTCGGAGATCTCTGGAAAGACGTCTGACGGCCAGACCTCCACCGAGAAAAAAACCTTCAATCCCGAGGAGCAATTGTCCACGTGAGCCATCCTGTCGAACGTCCCCGCCGATTGAGAAATTCCCCGGCTATCAGAAATCTTGTCCGGGAGGTCGATCTCTCCCCCGATCACCTGATTCTTCCCCTCTTCGTGACCTGGGGATCGGGACGAAAAGAACCGATCTCATCGATGCCGGGAGTTTTCCGGTATTCGCTCGACAGACTCCCCGAAATTCTTGGTGAGGCTTGGGAAACCGGGATCCGGTCGCTCCTTCTCTTCGGAATCCCGCAAACCAAGGATGAAACAGGGTCGGAAGCCCTGAACCCAGATGGGCCCGTCCCCATGGCCATTGGAAAAATCCGCTCCCTCTTTCCTGACTATGTCATCATGACCGATATTTGTATCGACGAATATACAACCCACGGACATTGCGGACTCGTTTGCGGAGAAAGAATCGAGAACGACCCGACTCTCGACATTCTTTCGAAAATGGCCCTTCTTCACGCACAGGCAGGCGCTGATATTGTTGCCCCGTCCGACATGATGGACGGACGCGTGATGGCCATTCGAACACTCCTCGACCGGAATGCCTTTACCGACACACTTATTTTGTCCTATGCGGTCAAATATGCCTCCGGATTTTATGGCCCCTTCCGGGAGGCCATGATGTCCGGGCCGCAGTTCGGAGACCGATCATCCTATCAGATGGACTATCGCGGAATCAGGGACGCCCTCCGGGAGGCTCGCCTCGATGCGGAAGAAGGGGCCGATATTCTGATGGTTAAGCCTGCCCTTTCATATCTGGACATCATCACCAGGGTCTCTCAAACCTCGGACCTTCCGGTCGCAGCCTACCAGGTCTCCGGTGAATACTCCATGATCTGTGCCGCGGGTCAAAATGGCTGGATCGACCAGGACCGGGTCATGATCGAGACCTTGACCGCTATTCGCCGCGCTGGGGCCCAAATGATCGTTACCTATTTTGCAGTTGCGGCTGCTAGACTTCTTGGCCGGTAATCATGAAAACCTTCAGGGGATCCTTGAAGTCCTTGCGCGAGACCGTTCCCCCTGGTCCCCACGTCATGACCATAGGCAACTTTGACGGGATTCATGCAGGCCATCAATTTCTTCTCAGGCGGCTTCTGGATATTTCCCACAAGAAGCATCTCCCCTCCCTGCTTCTGACCTTCGATCCCCACCCGCTTTTTTTTCTGTCTCCGGAAACACCCTTCCGCATGATCATGTCCCCGGATCAAAAAGAAGAAGTCCTCTCCGGCCTTGGACTGGACATTCTGGTTGTTCTCGCCTTCGACAAGGATGTTCAGTTGCTCTCCCCGGAAGACTTTTCCCTTTCTGTCCTCTGGGATCTTTTTCATCCCGCGACCCTGATTGTCGGAGAGGGGTTCCGGTTCGGCCACGGGAGGTCCGGTTCCCTCGAGGACCTAAAGAGAGTCCTGTCCCCCCTGGGAGTGGAGGTTTCTTCGGTTCCGCCTTATGAGGAGAAGGGACAGCGAGTTTCGAGTTCACGGATCAGGAAAGCTGTCGACCAGGGAGATATCGAGGAGGCCAACAGGCTCCTGACTCGACCGGTCGAGGTCTCGGGCCCTGTTTCAATTGGGGAAAAACGCGGCCGTCTGCTTGGCTTTCCCACCTTGAACCTGATTCCCCCCGACCATCGTCTAATTCCTCCCCCCGGGGTCTATGCGACCCGGACCCAGATCGACGGAAGCTATTATGATGGAGCCACCTATATCGGGACCAAACCCACTTTCGGAACCCATCATCCTGTGGTCGAAACCCATCTTTTTGATTTCGACAGGGACTGCTATGGCAAGTGGCACAGGGTTTTCTTCTACCACAGGATCCGCGGAGAGCGCTCCTTCGCAAGTGTCGATGCACTCAAGCTCCAGATCACGGCAGATGTTGCAGAAGCAAGGCAGGTCCTCCATGACCATCCCTTTACCGGATCCGTTGGACCCCTTTGAGTCAAAGGCCAGGGATTTTTTCTTCCGACACGCTCTCCTGGCCCGAGACGGCAACCTTCCCAGATTTCGCGAATGGGCCATCGCAGTCTCGGGAGGGGGAGACTCCGTTTTTCTTTGTCACCTTCTGAACCGTCTCGCCGCCCCCCCCATCACCCTCACCATCCTGCACTTCAATCACCATACGGATGAAAAAAAGAACCAGGATGATCAGGAGTTCGTTGAAAATCTCTCCCGGACGATGGGCCTTCCGATTTATTCCAGTTGCTCCCCTTCCCCTGATCTTTCACGCCGAAACATTTCCGAAACTGTTCTGAGACAGGAACGCCATTCATTTTTTGAATCCTATCTTTCCACCCACCCCCAATCTGCGATCTTTCTTGGCCACCAACTAGACGATCGGATCGAAACGGTCCTGGCCAACCTGTTCAGGGGAGGAGGACCCCGTTCTCTCATAGGAATCGCCGAAGAGAGCCGAGGGAGAATCTTCCGTCCCCTCCTGGGATTCGGAAGGGAGGAGATCAGACAGGCCCTGGTTCTCGCAGGACTGTCTTATAGGGATGATCCGGCCAACCTGGACTCGGCCCACCTCAGAAATCGCATCCGCCTTACCCTCAGGGGGGAGATCGATCGATTCTTTTCCCCCTACGGATCGCGGCACCTGGGCCACCTTGCAACACTCATGGAACGGGAAACATCCCCCAACCGTATCTTGACGCCCCTTCTCTGCGAGGAAGAATCTCCCGGAAAGGTAAGATTTTCCCTCTTCATGTACCAGTCCCTCCGGCCTTCAGCTCAGGGACTTTTCCTGCGATCTCTTCTCAACCGGCAAGGAAACTTTGGATTGCCTCTCCCTCCCGAGAGGAATCTCCTCCGAACGCTTGAAGAGGCCGACCCGGGGAAAAATCTCATGAACTATCCCGTCGGAAAGGATTGGATCCTCAGTATTGTATTTGGGAGGACGGATCTGGTATACAAATATCCTGAATCCGACAAATGGCGATACGAACTGCCTCCCGGGACCCAGCAAGATGGCTTCACTGCAACAACGATCCAGCTTCCCCGTGGTGGGACCCTTTTCGTTGAGAGGTCCGATAGGAGCGAGATCGTGAGGGATCGATCCCGAGGGCCCGGAATCTCCACATCCCTCATGCTCCCGGACCAGACGGGTCCAGAGGAATCCTTTTCGATCTGCTATTGGACTCCCGGCCAACGGGTCATGCCGGACCAGACGGGCGCTTCTCCGCGGTCCGTTTCCTCGATCTGGAAGGACCGTCCCTTGCCCTGGTCCAGGAAGTTCATGGTCCCTGTGTTGTGCCGAGGCCCCTATGCCCTCTGGATCCCTGGAATCCTCGATGTTACGGGGCTACTGCCGCACAATGGGTCAGGAAGTGCGGTCACGTTAACCTATCAGGTTCGGGAGCGTTCCCAGTGGAAAAAATTTTTGGAAAACCCCTGATAACCCAGGAAGAAATCGTCCACCGGATCCGCGAACTCGGCCTTCGGATAACACGGGACTATGAAGGAAAGAATCTTGTTCTGGTCGGGGTCCTGAAGGGAGCCTTCGCCTTTACGGCCGATCTCGCCCGATCCATCGGAATCCCGGCCCAGATCGATTTCCTGATGACATCCTCTGCCCCCTCCTCCGACGGTGCCGGGACAACACGCCTTCTTTCAGAGCCTTCCCTCAACCTGAAGGGAACGGATGTTCTTGTCATAGAGGATATTATTGATTCTGGGAAAACCGCCCGTCTCATCATGGATGTCCTCGCCAGACACAACCCGGAGAGTGTCAAGTTCTGCGCACTTCTTGACAAGACCGGCGGGAGAGAGGTCTCCTTTTCGCCAGACTATACAGGATTTTCCATACCGAACCGTTTTGTCATCGGCTACGGGCTTGACTACAAGAACAAGTACCGGACCCTCCCTTTCATAGCTGTCCTCGAACAAACCTCCTGACCTCCCAATTCAGGAATCCTTTCCCCTAGCCCGTTTTCATAAATTCCGATTGAAGAGGGGTATGCTCCATGCTAGAATCAGAAATCGCACCCCTTGAAGGAGGAATCTGTTGATGAAGCCGTTCTACAAGAATCTCGCCCTCTGGTTGATCATCGGAATCGTCGTCTTTCTCGTCTTTGACATGTTCCAGTTCCGTCAACCCTCATCCCAAAACCTGATCTATTCAGATTTCATTTCCAAGCTCGAAATGAACCAGATCAGTGAGGTCACAATCAAGCGGAACCATATCAATGGTGTCATGAAAGACGGCTCGCACTTCCAGACCTACGCCGCCAACGACCCGCACCTGGTCGAGGAACTCCAGAAACGCAATGTCAGGATCATTGCCATTCCGCCGGGAGAAAGCCCCTGGTACATGAGTCTGCTCATTTCATGGGGACCGATCGTGGTTCTGGTCCTTCTTTGGGTCTTCTTCATGCGTCAGATGCAGACCGGTGGAAACAAGGCCATGTCCTTCGGAAAATCGCGCGCCAAGATGATGACCGAGGACAAGAAGAAAATCACCTTTGCCGACGTTGCAGGAGTCGATGAAGCGAAAGAAGAGGTCTTCGAGATCGTGGAGTTTCTCAAGGATCCTTCAAAATTTCAGAGGCTGGGCGGACATATTCCCAAAGGAGTCCTTGTTGTAGGCCCCCCCGGAACAGGAAAGACCCTCCTTGCAAAGGCCATTGCCGGAGAAGCCGACGTTCCCTTCTTTCATATCAGCGGCTCGGACTTCGTTGAAATGTTCGTCGGTGTCGGGGCCTCACGGGTCCGTGATCTTTTCGAGCAAGGAAAGAAAAACGCCCCCTGTATCATTTTCATAGACGAAATTGACGCCGTCGGTCGCCATCGGGGAGCTGGCCTTGGCGGAGGACACGACGAACGTGAACAGACCCTGAACCAGCTCCTTGTCGAAATGGACGGCTTCGAAAGCAATGAAGGGGTCATCCTGATCGCTGCGACCAACAGGCCAGATGTTCTTGATCCGGCGCTTCTTCGTCCTGGGCGTTTTGACCGGCAGATCATCGTTGGAAAACCTGATCTCAAGGGTCGAATCAAGATCCTCGAGGTTCACACGAAAAAGATTCCCCTCGACTCTTCCGTCAACCTTGAGACGGTGGCTCGCGGCACTCCGGGATTTTCCGGAGCCGATCTCGCCAATCTTGTCAACGAGGCCGCCCTCCTGGCTGCCCGCCGCGACAAAAAAGTTGTCGAGATGAGTGAGTTCGAAGATGCCAAGGACAAAGTCCTTATGGGCGTCGAGCGCAAGTCCATTCTCATCACCGAAGACGAGAAACGGGTTACAGCATTCCATGAGGCGGGCCACACCCTGGTTGCGAAGCTGATTCCGGGGACAGATCCTGTCCACAAGGTTTCCATCATCCCCAGGGGCCGCGCCCTCGGAGTGACCCAGCAACTTCCGACAGATGACCGGTATACCTATGGGAAGGATTTTCTTCTCAACAATATTGCCATCCTCATGGGGGGACGTGTCGCGGAAGAACTTGTGACGAAATCCATCACCACCGGGGCCGGAAACGACATTGAGCGGGCGACCGACCTGGCAAGAAAAATGGTCTGTGAATGGGGAATGAGCGACAAGCTTGGCCCCATCACCTTTGCCCAGAAAAACGACGAGATCTTTTTGGGACGGGAAATGTTCCAGCGCAGGGATTACAGCGAATCCACAGCCATCGATATCGATCGTGAGGTGAGTGGCATCATTTTCGATGCCTATGCCAAGGCAAAGAGCCTGATCTCTGGACACATGAAGGCCTTGAACAATATTGCAGAAGCCCTACTGGAGAAAGAAACCCTCGATTCTCCCCAGATCGATGCCCTCATCCAGGCGGCAAATGCCCCGGGCTGATCTCCGGGAAATTCTCCAAAACGCTAGACAGGGGAGAAATCTCCCTCTCATCATGGGGGTCATAAACGTGACCCCCGATTCTTTTTCAGGTGACGGCCTTCTGTCAGGGACGACTTCTCTTTTAGACCAGGCCCGCCGTCTGATCGACTCAGGGGCCCAGATCCTCGACATAGGGGGCGAATCCACAAGGCCAGGCTCCCGCCCCGTGTCGGCGGAGGAGGAACGGTCCCGTCTTTTTCCTGCCATCGAAGCCCTGGCCGAGATTCCGGTTCCCCTTTCCATCGATACGCGCCGCCCCGAGATCTTCCGGGAGGCTATGGACTTCGGTGCCACACTCATCAATGATGTCGGAGGCCTCAGGGATCCGGGATTTCTCACCATCATGCAGGAAAACCCTGAAATCATGGCCGTCGTCATGCACATGCAGGGGACTCCCGAAACAATGCAGCGCGATCCCTCCTATGAGGATGTCGTCTCCGAGGTACGTCATTTTTTTTCGGAACGCTCCCAGATGCTCGAAAGATCGGGTATCGACCGGGACCGGCTGATCTTTGACCCGGGCCTGGGTTTTGGCAAGACGTCAGATCACAACTTCCGGCTTCTCCGGCACATGAACACTTTTTTGGAAATGGGCCCTCTTCTGATCGCCCCCTCGAGAAAACGCTTCCTTGACGACAGGGACCACCCAATGGCCCCGGAAGGCCGTGACATTCCCACGGCAGCCGTCATGGCCTGGTCGACCCTCCATGGAGCTTCCCTGTTCCGGACACATCGCCCGGATATTGCCGTCCAGATCAGACGGGTTCTTCGCTTAATCGCGGGAGAGGACCATGCATAGTCTGGCGTCCTGGTCCCTCTGGCGGAATATCCTGGATGTCCTTGCCGTCTGGTTCATCTTTTACCAGATCCTTCTCCTCATCCGGGGGACCCGGGCCTTCCAGATGGTCATCGGAGTCTTGGTCTTCCTTCTTGTCTTTTTCGTTTCCGGATGGCTCAGGCTCTATACACTCAATTGGCTGATCACCAGCTTCTGGTCCCAGATTGTTCTGGCTCTTCTCATTCTGTTTCAGCCAGAAATCCGCAAAGCCCTTGCTCGTGTCGGGAAAAGCCCTCTCCTGCTCGGAATTCCTCTGGGTGACTCCTCCCTCGATATTGAAGAGCTCGTGAAGGCCCTGCAAACCTTAAGTCGGCGCGGAATCGGTGGAATCATCGTCATAGAAAGAAATACCGATCTCTCCGAGATTGTCGAGGTGGGGGTCCCCCTGGATGCCATCATTTCCAACGAACTTCTGGTCAGCCTTTTCCTCCCTTACTCTCCCATTCACGACGGGGCCGCCATTATCCGGAAGAACAGGATCGCCACGGCCGGATGTTTCCTTCCCATTTCCCTCTCCTCCGACCTCTCCCGCCAATATGGAACACGTCACCGGGCCGCGATCGGAATCACAGAGGAAACCGATGCCGTTGCCCTGGTCGTCTCGGAGGAGACCTCCCAGATCTCTCTTGTCGTTGCCGGAAGAGTCACCCCCCAGACGGACATGATCCTTCTCCGGCAAACTCTCACCCGCCTTTTCCGAAAGGAAACCCGACATTCCAAAAATCGAAAGATGCAGTCCCTGCGAAAGCGTTTTTATGCCACCCTTTCCTACATTCCGGGACTATCATCTCTCATGAAGGCCATCAGCGGCTCCGGCCCTTCCTCGAGGAATCACCCATGATCAGGTGGGACTTCGTCCGACGTTCCCTGGAAAAGAACCTGCCACTCAAGATTCTGGCGCTGGTCCTTTCCTTGGCCCTCTGGTTCCATATCAGCCGCACAGGACGGGAGTACTTTTCCCTGACTGTTCCTGTCACCGTGGTCAAGCTTCCTCCCCATCTCGAACTCGCCAGATCCCTTCCGGATCGTGTGACCCTCACGCTTGAGGGTCCCCCGGGCTTCGGACGGCAAATCCATGCTGAGAGCCTGTCGGTCATCCTCGATGGACATTCCTTTTCCCCGGGGCAGAGGACACTCCACCTTGACAATTCCGTTCTCTCCCTCCCGACTGGGGTCAGCGTGGTCCGATTCGCCCCGGATAAAGTTTCGCTTGATCTCATGCCCCTCTCCCGGAAATCTGTCAGGATCCTGCCGCTCTTTATCGGAGAAACCCAACACAGGATCACTCCTCTTCGCGTCCGCATAACCCCGGATCATGCCCTGATCGAAGGTGACCGGAACGAGCTGGCCTCAATTCATTTTCTAAAGACGCGGCCCATCGAACTCTCCCGCCTGACAGGAAAACAAACCCAGACATTTGCCATAGGCATCGCAATCCCCGAGAACACACGGATAGGGCTGCTGTCACCGTCGACCGTGACCGTCGAGATCACTCACTCCGGACCTTTAAGGCCGGTGAAAAAGAGATAGCCTTTGGGACCGGCTGAAATTCTGCTATCATGACGGGAATTGCGACCTTAATGCGGGAGGGGACGTGAGCAAGACTCGGCCCAGACTTTTCGGGACAGACGGAATCAGGGGAAAGGCCAATGTCCATCCAATAACCGGGGAAATGGCCTATCGGCTCGGCAGGGCGGCGGCCCATCTCTTTGTCCGTGCCGGTGAAGAACATCATATCGTGATCGGAAAGGATACCCGGATCTCTGGGTACATGCTGGAAATGGCCTTGACATCCGGCATCACTTCAATGGGGGTCAATGTCATTCTGGTCGGGCCGTTCACCACACCCGGAATCGCCTTCCTGACCAGAAGTCTCAGAGCCGACGCCGGCATCATGATCTCTGCCTCCCACAATCCCTACGATGACAACGGCATCAAGTTCTTCTCCTCCGAGGGACTCAAACTCCCCGACGAACTTGAAGACCGGATCGAGCGACTGGTCACCGACCCCGAGATCGATCACATCCGTCCGACAGGGGCCCTCATCGGCAAGGTCTCCCGTCTCTCAGGAGCCGAAGGCCGATACGTCGAATTTGTCAAAAACACTCTCCCCAGAAAACAGAAATTCGACGGGATCCGGGTCGTGGCTGACATGGCAAACGGAGGGGCCTACAAGGTAGCCCCCATGGCGTTGCGGGAGCTCGGGGCGGAGGTCATCACAATGGCAGACACCCCCGATGGAATCAATATCAATGACAACTGCGGGGCCCTCTATCCGGAAAATCTCGCCAAACGTGTAGTCGAGACCGGAGCGGACCTGGGTGTGGGCCTTGACGGTGATGCCGACAGGGCCGTCTTTGTGACGGGGTCGGGGAAGATCCTGGACGGAGACAGGATCATGGCGATTGTCGCCCCCTTTCTCAAGCGGGAAGGCCGTCTTTCGGGAGACACTCTTGTGACGACTGTCATGAGCAACCTGGCTCTTGAAGAATCCATGAAGAACCATGGGATCCATTTGCGGAAGACCCAGGTGGGAGACAGGTACATTCTGGAGGAGCTGGACCGGATGTCCCTTTCGTTCGGTGGGGAGCAATCCGGTCATATTATCTTCAGGGATTTCCACTCCACCGGAGATGGTCTGCTCACCACCCTCCAGCTACTCTCCATTCTTTCCATTGACGGGGTTTCGCTCGACGATGCGGCCCGGGTCATGGAGCCTTATCCACAAATGCTGAAAACCATCTCCGTTCCGGCAAAGATACCTATCGAAACCCTCCCTGAACTTTCAAGGACAAGGGCCGAGGTCGAAAAGGAGCTTTTGAAGGGCCACGGGCGCCTCCTTCTCCGCTATTCCGGAACGGAAATGGCCATCCGGATCATGCTCGAAGGGCCGGATCCGAAAAAACTCGACCAGATGATGGAATCCCTGGAGAGAGCCGTTTCCAAGGACTTTTCGGCGATTCCTCCACGCCACTGACAGAGATTTCCTCAAACCTTGACCTCCCGGTCCTTTTTCCCTGCCTCCGTCATGAGTGTGGCCGGCCTTTTCCTGTCAGAATTTTTTTATTTCTTCCCCGTGTCAGACTTTGTC
>DAIBTC010000169.1 GCA_027415345.1 Nitrospirota bacterium | reverse complement strand
CGCGATAAGGGCCGACAAGTCTCCAATGCATATCGGAATAAGTCTGCTCGGGGACAGTCTGAGCGCCGGCCATCCCATAAGATGCGATCAAGAGGATCGCAATCGTGACAAATAGAAAAGCCGACAGTTTGAAAAGAAGGGATGATGTCTGAATCTCCTCTTCCCTCCATTCCCGTCGAATCCATTACCTCCCGGATATTTCTTATCCGTGGTCAGAAAGTTATCCTCGAATCCGATCCAGCCAAATTGTACGGAGTTGAGCCAAAGGTATTCTTGATTGGAACGATTGCGCAGCCGGATCCCTACAGTCAGCTTCAGACAACGATTTCGGTTCATGACTTTGCAAAAATCACCGATTCGTCTGGACCTTGAAAATTCGGACTTCAGGTCACAATGACTATGACTTGATTTCCGCCCCGACCAGATCCATAGTTCTATGAATAATGCATCGATCGGAGGTTTGCATGACAACTGTGACAGTCTCACCCAGGTTTCAGGTGGTCATCCCCCAAAAAATCCGGGAAAGTTTAAATATTCAAGCGGGGCAGAAAGTCCAGGTTGTCTCCTACAAGGGACGTATCGAATTCATTCCTGTCAAACCCCCGCGAGAGATGCGGGGACTTCTTGCCGGAATCGACGCGACCATCCCCCGTGACCGTGACTGCCAATGAGGATGACGGACCAGGGACAGGACTTATGATTGAGCGCCGAACAAGGGAGATCTGGGACATGATCCGTGCGCCACTCGCTCATCAAGAGCCGGCTCGACCGGTCTCGGACGTCTTGAGCCCCTTTCCGCCGATACAGCTCTGTCTCGGCCAAGCCCATTCATAAGTCTCCCGAAGCTCTATGGGGTTCTGCGAAGAATAAGGATCAAGGAGTCGGAGAGAAGGTCCCCCCAAAATCAGACGGAGGCGACCGGAAGGCGGGAAAAAAGGAGCACAGGGAGCCCCGCTCCCCTTACCACCTACACCATGTGGCGGATGATCTTTCCCTCGACCATGTACATGATGATCTCGGCCACGTTTGTGGCGTGGTCGGCAAAGCGCTCGAGGGAGCGGGAGATGAAGAGGATCCGGATGATCGGACTGGTCTCGCCGGTATGCTGGCGAAGGCTCTCGACGATCGTCCGGACCAGGTTCCGGTGGAGGACGTTGACCCGCTCGTCCTCGAGCGTCACCTGTCGTGCCATGGCGGTGTCGCGCAGGACAAAGGCCTCGAGGGCGTTGGTCAGCATGGCCCGCCCGATGGTCGACATCTCGACGATGGCGGGAGGAACAGGCACCGCGGGCTCGTCAAAGAGCTCGACCACCCGCTCGGAGACGTTCGAGGCCAGATCGCTCATCCGCTCGAGGTCGGTAATGATCTTCATCGCGGTGATGACAAAGCGCAGATCCCGGGCCTCCGGCTGATGCAGCGCGATCATCCGGACGCAGTCCTCGTCGATGCCGACCTCCATCGCGTTGACATTGTGGTCGCGGTCGATCACCTGCCGGGCCTTCGCCGGATCCCGGTCGACCAGGGCCTCGATCGACTCCTGCATCTGAAGGTCGACCATCCGTCCCATTTCGGTGATCCGGCCCTTGAGCTGTTCGAGCTCAGCATCGAGATGTCTTTGCACCCTCTCCCCTTCCCTTAGCCGAACCGGCCCGTAATGTAGTCTTCCGTCCGCGAATCGTCCGGGTTGGTGAAGATCCTGGTGGTTTCCCCCACCTCCACCAGTGCGCCGTCGAGAAAGAACGCGGTGTAGTCCGAGACCCGGGCGGCCTGCTGCATGTTGTGCGTCACAATGGCTATTGTATACCTGTCCTTGAGGTCCTGCATCAGCTCCTCGATGCGGGCGGTGGAGATGGGGTCGAGGGCCGAGGCCGGCTCGTCGAGGAGGATCACCTCCGGCTCGACCGCCAGGGCCCGGGCGATGCAGAGACGCTGCTGCTGGCCTCCCGAGAGGGAGAAGGCCGAGCCTTTCAGTCGATCCTTGACCTCGTCCCAGAGGGCGGCGGCGCGAAGGGACTTTTCGACGATGTCGGAGACGAGCGAATGCGCCTTGACCCCCTGGATCCGGAGGCCGTAGGCGACATTCTCGTAGATCGACATCTGGAAAGGGTTGGGCTTCTGGAAGACCATCCCGATGCGCTGGCGGAGAAGAACCGGGTTGACCCCGGGCCCGTAGATCTCCTCGCCGTCGAGAAGGGCGGCCCCCTCCATCCGGAACCCCGGAATGAAGTCGTTCATCCGGTTCAGGCTCCGGAGGAAGGTGGACTTGCCGCACCCCGACGGACCGATCATCGCCGTGATCCTCTTTTCGGGAATGGCGAAGTTCACGCTTTTGAGCGCCTGGGTCTTGCCGTAGAAGGCCGAGAACTCCCTCACCTCGATCTTGCGCGCCACAGCTTCGGAAACGCTCTGTTCCACAGGGGCCTCCTCAGGCTTTCCGGGCATATCTTCGGCTTCCCCACGAGAGGAGCCGGATGCCCATATCGAGCAGAAGAACGATCACGGTCAGAACCAGGGCCGCGGCCATGGCCTTCACATGAAGCGCCTTCGACGGCTCGTGGATATAGATGAAGATCTGCATCGCGAGATCCCCCACCGATCCGTTGGAGCCGACGAGGGAGTGGGGGATGCCCGTGTTGTAGTAGTTGGTGAAGACAAGCGGCGCCGTCTGGCCGAGAACGTTCAGCACCCCAATAAGGATGCCTGTCCCGATCCCGGTGATCGCCGCAGGGATCGCGAGGTCGCGCATGACCTGAAAGCGGGTCGCCCCGAGGGCGAGGGCCCCTTCGATGTAGCTGCGCGGCACGTCTCGGAGGGCCTGCTCGGTGACCCGGGTCACGATGGGGATCATGATGAATCCCAGGGTCAAACCTGCC
>DAIBTC010000168.1 GCA_027415345.1 Nitrospirota bacterium | reverse complement strand
GCAAGGCGGCGATCCGGCATCCGGTCACACCCCCGGTTCTTCCGGCCCAGACGGCGGAATCGACGAATCTTCTCGCCGCCTCCGTCGGAACGGCGGTCACCATGAACTGGGGAGAGGGGAGCCCCGCCTCCGGGGAAGGTGCCGGATATCTTCCCCCCAGGCTTTTGACCAAGATCGACACCGAAAGCCTCTATACGGACAGGATGAAGGCCGGGGACGAGGAGGGGGATGTGGTCATCGATCTCTGGGTCAATGAGGCCGGAAAGATTGTCCGGTCAAAGATGGTGGTTCCCTCGGTCTGGGAGGATATGAACCGGATTGCCGAAAATGTCCTGAAAAACCTGAAGTTCTCGCCGGCCACCCAAAACGGCCGCCCGGTTCCGGGAAAGTTCGAGGTGAATTTCAGGTTCCGGATCCGGAATACGGGATAGGGAATCATCATGGTCATCCCTTTCGGCTGCCTGATTTTCGGAATGAAGACACAAGGAGGTGATCCCGATGGATCAGCGTCCACGAAACAGGAATCCCTTGGACCGGGAAGGGGTTCCGGGTGCGAATCCCTTGTCTTCCCTCTGTTCCCCGGGAGACGGAGGCGGGAGGAAATCCGTGAAAAAGAGGATCCCCGGGGATAAGTCCGGAATCAGCGTTTTGGTGGCTGATCACGACGCGGCTCTCCACCGGAGGGTCTATCGAGCCATTGAGTCCGGCCTCTCGCCCTATTGCGTTGCTTCGGCCTTCAACGGCGAGGAAGCCGTCTGGATGCTGAGAAGATTCCAGGGCGTCCCTTCTGGCGACCGACTCCTGGTCGTGGCCGATTTTCATCTCATCGGCCGGGACGGCCTCGACCTCTGCCGGTTCATCCGGTCCCAGCCTTCCCTGGCTGCCGTTCCCTTCCTCATGGTATGCGGGGAGGGAGATCCTCATGACCTCTGTATGGCAAGCCTCGAGGCGGGGGCGGA
This sequence comes from Nitrospirota bacterium, assembly GCA_027415345.1. Taxonomy (GTDB): domain Bacteria; phylum Nitrospirota; class Leptospirillia; order Leptospirillales; family Leptospirillaceae; genus UBA4572. Next base: position 1,974 of record DAIBTC010000168.1, on the reverse strand, counting down.
CGACTTTCTTTCGAAACCTTTCAGTATCCGGGAGTTCGAGGCAAGGCTGGGGGCTCTCTTGCGACGGATGGAAAGGAATGCCCGGAAACAGGCCGATTTTCCCTTCGACAGGTTCCAGGCGGGTCCCCTGATTGTGGACACCCAGAAATACGAAGTCCGGATCAGCGGGAGAATCGTGCCCTTGACTCACAAGGAATTCCTTGTGTGCGTCGCGCTCGTGTCAAAATGCGGCCTGGTCGTGCGGCACGAAGAATTTTTCCAGTCTGTCTGGGGAGAAAAGCAAAATGTCGGGAAGGAAAACCTGAAAGTCCATGTCCATTCCCTCCGGAGCAAGCTCGGGGAAGGGACTGTCATCGAGGCGATCCGAAGCGTCGGATATCGGCTGAGGGGCGAAACCTGAGCTTTTTCCTCACTTTCCGGAACACCCCTTAAATATCCTTGACTCCATTCAAAGGCTTTCTCGCTGTCCTGTCCTCAATCATCGATCTAACTCCTGACCAAAGGATTTTTCTGACTCTTCTAGTCTCGCATCGGGCCAGGTCTTCTTATGCTGAGGGAGCAAAGTGGTCCATACCCTTTAGAAATTGGCTGCTTCTTTCAGTTTTAACCAAGATCTAACCCTCCGGATATGTTCCTCCTTCACAATCTCCCTCCGGGGCACATTCTGCCCATCTTCGCCTCCGGTCTTTTTATCACTCAATTTCAGAAGGAGATTCGATGATTTCCTTAAAGACAAAAATCGCCTGTCTCGTCGCCCCGGGGATTCTCTGGGGCGGGGTCGTGACAGACGTCTGGTCGGCCCCCGCGCCAAGCCAGCGGCAGGACACAAAGGGTGAAGCGACACCGGCTCCCGCCCCGTCCATACTTTATGGCAATATCCGGTCGGTCAAGGACCAGAAGGCCCTCTCCGGGGTCCCCATCATGATCGAAAACACGACGACGGGCCTTCTGATCAAGAAGACGAGCGACTCCCAGGGGGCCTTCATCTTCTCGAACCTTCCTCCGGGGGACTACAAGGTCAGGGTCGGGGGAGGAACGTTTTCCGTCCAGCAGAAGGAAGGGATCCTAAAGGCCGGGACCGTCGGCGAAATGGACTTTGCCGTCAATTCTCTCTCCCAGGGAGCCTCGGAAATCACCGGATCGATCTTTGAGGGCCACGGGGACCGCAAGGTGCCGCTCGCCGCCAACTTGGCCATCAAGAACATGAAGACCAAGGAGGTCTACCAGGTGGCCTCCGGTGCCAACGGACACTTCAGCCTCCAAAACATTCCCTCGGGAAGCTATCTGGTCCAGGCCAACAAGAGGGGCTACCTCCCCTTCTCGCAGGAAATTGCCGTGGCCGGAAAGACCTCCGAGGAGATCCGCCTCCGGATCAACCGTCTGGCCCGGGCCAGCATCCGGGCGACCGGGGACAAGAAGATCCGGGATACGACCGGCGCCATCTCGATCGTCGACCAGAAGAAGTTCCAGCAGAACCTGACGACGGGCGCGACCTACACCCTCATGCAGAATACCCCGGGTATCGAATTTTTCTCCCGTTCCGGGAACCAGGGTCTGACGGGGGGCATGAACTATATGTCCTGCCGTGGGTACACTGTTGGGGGAGCCAATACCAACCCGAACGGGAACGCGGGCATCGAGATGTCGGTGGAAGGGGTCCCGATGAACATTGAGGCCGACGGCGGCGAGGTCTATGACCTCGGCATCATGAACTCCGATGTCAAGTCCGCCACCGTCAACCGGGGAGTCACCACCTCTCGGGAGACCGGCAACTACGCGGCGGGATGTTCGGTCAACTTCAAGCTGGTGGATCCGACCCAGGACGCCTTTCAGACGGTCAACGCCGGAGGCGGTTCCTACGGGCTGTATTACACGAGCTACGTCAACAACTCCGGGATCAGCCCGACCACGAATGTCGGGGGCTACAACGACTTCACCATCATCCACAATGACGGATTCCAGCAGTTCACGAAT
>DAIBTC010000167.1 GCA_027415345.1 Nitrospirota bacterium | reverse complement strand
TCCAGCTCTTCAACCAGGGAGCCAAAACCATCTTCGGGTACTCGGAGGAGGAGGTGGCCGGGTTGACCCTCGACGCCCTGATTCCGGAGGACTTCCGGACCCTCCACGCCTCCCATCTCGCCTCACTCGAGGATGAGCCGGATTTTTCGAGAAGGATGACCGACCGCATGGATGTCTTCGGGCGCCGCAGGGATGGAAGCCTCTTTCCCGCGGAGGCCAGCATCTCGAAGCTCACCGAGGACGGAGAGGTCACCTATACCGTCATCCTCCGGGACGTCACCGAGCGCAAGCGCGCGGAGGAACGGCTTCAATTCCTGGCCCACCACCATGCCCTCACCGGCCTTCCGAACAGACTCCTTTTCCACGAGAGGCTGGAGGAGGCCATGCGGGAGGCCCGCCTGAAGGGCCGAAAGGTTGCGGTGGCCTATCTCGACCTCGACCGGTTCAAGACCGTCAACGACAGCCTGGGCCATTCGGTGGGGGACGCCCTCCTGAAGGGGGTCGCCGACAGGCTCTCCGTCCTGACAAGAAAGGGAGACACGGTGGCCCATCTCTCCGGAGACGAGTTCGCCTTGATCCTCGCCAACATGGGCAAGGCGGATGACGCCCACCTGCTTGCACGAAAGATCCAGGCCTGCTTCGCCCGTCCGTTCAACCTGGGGGATCACGAGCTCTTCACCAGCATCAGCCTCGGCGTGACGCTTTATCCCGACGACGAGGAGAAGGCCGAAGGGCTCCTTAGAAACGCCGACATCGCGATGTACCGGGCCAAGGGAGCCGGGGGAGACACCTTCCGCTTCTATTCGGCGGAGATGACCGAAGAGTCCCGGAAGCTCCTGACGCTGGGAAACGAACTCCGGCGGGCCCTCGAACGCAAGGAGTTCGTCTTGCACTACCAGCCCTTCGTGAGCCTGGATGAAGGGCGGATGGTGGGGATGGAGGCCCTCGTCCGGTGGCAGCATCCCGACCGGGGGCTGGTCGGCCCGAACGACTTCATTCCCTATACCGAGGAGACGGGAATGATCGTGCCCCTGGGGGAGCAGCTGTTCCGGAGGGCGCTTTCCGAGTGGGGGACTCTCTCCCCTCCGTTTCGCCTGGCGGTGAACGTCTCCCCGCGCCAGTTCCACCAGAATCTCGCCGGGGTCCTGAGTGGCATACTGGAAGAGACCGGGTTCGATCCGAGGTGTCTCGAGATCGAGATCACCGAGTCGCTCCTGATGGAACACCTCGACGAATCCCTGACCACCATGGAGACGCTCTACGAAAAAGGCGTCCAGTTTTCCGTGGACGACTTCGGCACGGGATATTCGAATCTGGCCTATCTGAAGAAGCTTCCGATCCGGCGGCTCAAGATCGACCGCTCCTTCGTCACGGGTCTTCCCCGAAACGAGAACGACGCCGTCCTGGCCCGGGCCATCATCGCCATGGCCCGGAGCCTGGGGGTCGAAATCATCGCGGAGGGAATCGAAACCCCGGAGCAGCGGGACTTTCTGAGAGAGGCCGGCTGTCAGGTCGGCCAGGGCTACCTCTTCAGCCGTCCGAAGCCCCCGGATGAGATCAGGGCGTTCATGAAGGGAGGAGGGGGGTAGGCCGTGGAGAGCGAAAAGGCTCCTTCCCCCCTGCACGCCCGAAAGGGGGTCCGGAAAACTCCGGGCTTCCTGTCCTTCGTCCACACGGCCCAGGCGATACGCACCAGCTTGTTGGCCAAGGCCACAACAACTTTATTCTTGTTGTCTTTTCGGGCCAGACCTGAACAACCACCACCTAAAGCTGGTGGTTGTTCAGATGCGCCCTGTTTCTTGAGAGGCAAAAATAGGGACTTGGATTGCCGGAATCGATCAATCCAGATAAAATGATTCCAAAGGAGAAATCCATGGCCGGATCTATTGAAGCAATCCAAAAAATTTTGCAAGAAACTGTCGCCCCGGGCATCAGCGACATTCGTGAACGTCTTGCCCGCGTCGAGGTGGAAATCAAGCGTCTGGACGACAAAATCGACACGACAAACGACAGGATCGGCTCCCTCCGGAATGAAATGATTTCCGAAATCCGTCGCGTGGATCAAAAAATCGATCTATCCTTGGAATTTAGAGAACGACTGGCGGCCTTGGAGGCAAGGGTGGCCGCCCACTGAGCGTCATCCCCGCGTGTGCGGGGGTTAAGAAAAACTTCGCCCAGGGCGAAGTTTTCACGTCGGATCCGTTCCGGCCCCCTTGGCCGCCTCGACCAGAAGACGGCCGATAACCTGGTTCGCCTCTTCCCCGTCATCGCCATGATCGCCTTGGTTGCGACCACGTCCCGGGCAGTGGTTATGCTGTATGTCCGGATCGGGAGCTCGTACAGGCCCCCGAGGCTCCTTTTTCACGCCCACCATGCCTTCACCCGATCCGCATCGGGTTCGTATACCCGCTTCCAACCGGGTTTCCTCCGCTCCCTCGATTCGTATCCTGTTACGGTTTTCTCGTCCATGCCATCCTCCCCTTGAGATTATGCTCGGGAAAAACTTAGGGTATAATTCTCATTTTCTTGGACAACCTCCCGGAAAACGCTTCTCACAGGGCAAGCAAGGGTGCCGAACCTCCACTTCGTAAAATGAATACATCTATTTTTTAAGGCTCTGTCACACCAGTATATTTTTTTGCCGATGCGAAACTTGTGTTAGAATGAACCTGAAACTGCCGTCCGGACACACCTTTTCCGAATAGATCGATCCAAATGGAGAGTCTTTGACGCTTTTTCCCATAAAATCCGGCGAACTTCTTTTCTCCCTGAAGACCTTCGCGGCGGCCCTCCTCGCGCTCTGGATCGCCTTCCTGTGGAACCTCAGGCAGCCCTACTGGGCGATGCTGACCGTCCTTATCGTCGCCCAGCCCTACACCGGCATGGTCCGCTCCAAGGCCCTCTACCGCTTCGTGGGGACCTTCGTCGGGGCGGCGATGGCCATCTT
>DAIBTC010000166.1 GCA_027415345.1 Nitrospirota bacterium | reverse complement strand
GACCGACAATGGATGTGAACAAGCTGACACAGAAATCCCAGGAAGCGCTTCAAAAGGCCGTCGACCTGGCCCGTCAGAGAGGGAACACCGAGGTCGAACCCCTTCATCTTCTCAAGGCCCTGCTGGAGCAGGAAGGGGGGATCGTTCCTGCCATCCTCCTGAAGATGGACGTCTCTCCTGATGAGCTCCTCCGCAAGACGGACGAGCAGATCGCACTTCTCCCTCGCGTCGAAGGAGGCTCCGGGGGCCCTTATCTCTCTCGCAATCTTTCCTTTCTGCTCGACAAAGCCCTGGAGGAGACCAAGCCCTTCAAGGATGATTATGTCAGCACCGAACACATTCTCCTGGCCATGACGGAAAGCACCGGACCCGAGAGCCGGATTTTCAAATCCTTCAAGCTGACCCGGGAGAAAACCCTGGCGGCTCTCACAGAGGTCCGGGGAAACCAGCGTGTCACCGATCCGAATCCGGAAGAACGCTACCAGGCGCTCGAGAAGTTCGGAAAGGACCTGACGGCCCTTGCCCGCCAGAACAAGCTGGACCCCGTCATCGGTCGAGACGAGGAGATCCGCCGCGTGATCCAGGTCCTGTCCCGGCGGACGAAGAACAACCCCGTCCTGATCGGGGATCCGGGTGTCGGGAAAACGGCCATTGTGGAGGGACTGGCCCTCCGGATCGTGGCGGGTGACGTTCCCGAAGGACTCAAGGACAAGACAATCTTTTCGCTCGATCTGGGAGCGCTTCTGGCAGGGGCCAAATACCGGGGGGACTTCGAGGAGCGTCTCAAGGCCGTCCTGAAGGAGATCACCGCAGCCTCGGGCCGGATCATCCTGTTTATCGACGAACTCCATACGATCGTCCGGGCGGGGGCGACGGAGGGAGCCATGGACGCCTCCAATCTTCTCAAACCCGCCCTGGCACGGGGGGAGCTCCGGGCGATCGGCGCCACGACCCTGGACGAATACCGCCAGTACATCGAAAAGGATGCCGCTCTCGAACGACGCTTCCAGCCGGTGTTCGTGGGCGAGCCTTCAGTCGATGACACCATCGCCATTCTTCGGGGCCTCAAGGAAAAGTATGAAATCCACCACGGTGTCCGGATCAAGGATTCGGCTATCGTTGCCGCCGCGGTCCTTTCCCACCGGTATATCTCCGGGCGCTTCCTTCCGGACAAGGCGATTGACCTGATCGACGAATCGGCCAGCCGCCTTCGGGTGGCGATCGACAGCATGCCGCTCGAACTCGATGAGGTGGACCGGAAGATCCGCCAGCTCGAAATCGAAAAGATGGCCCTTTCCAAAGAGGAGGATGAAGAGAGCCGGGAAAAGAAGGCCGGGGTGGAAAACGAGCTCGAGGGGCTCAAGGCCCGCTTCTCCGCGCTCAAGGCTCAGTGGGATGCGGAAAAGACCCGGATCCAGGAAATCCGGGAGCTCAAGGAAAAGATCGAACAGGCCAAGGTCGATGCCGATACCGCCTTGCGGGAAGGCCAGTACGAAAAGGCCTCCCAGATCACTTACGGGACGATCCCCTCTCTCCAGAAGAGCCTCGATGCCGCCCAGGCCGCCATGGAGAAGGAGAGCCAGTCCGGAGGCCGTCTTCTGAAGGAAGAGGTGTCGGAGGAGGATGTGGCCCAGGTGGTCTCGAGCTGGACCGGGATACCGGTGACCCGAATGATGGAGGGAGAACTCCAGAAGCTCCTGAAGATGGAGGAGAGACTCTCCCAGCGGGTTGTGGGACAGAAGGAGGCGGTCATGGCCGTCTCCAATGCGATCCGCCGCGCCAGGGCCGGGATCCAGGATCCGAACCGCCCTCTCGGATCCTTCTTTTTCTTGGGTCCCACGGGCGTCGGAAAGACTGAGCTTGCCAAGAGTCTGGCCGAATTTCTTTTCGACAACGACCAGGCCATGATCCGGATCGACATGTCGGAATACATGGAGAAGCATTCTGTAGCGCGACTCATCGGCGCTCCGCCCGGATATGTGGGGTACGAGGAGGGGGGACAGCTGACCGAGGCGATCCGGAGACGTCCCTATTCCGTCATCCTCCTCGACGAGATGGAAAAGGCGCACCCCGACGTCTTCAATGTTCTTCTCCAGGTCCTGGACGACGGGCGGCTCACCGACGGACAAGGCCGGGTGGTGGACTTCAAGAACACCGTCATCATCATGACCTCGAATATCGCCTCGGATGTCATCCGGGATTCGTCCGGAGTCCCCGAGCCGGAGGTCCGGCGCCGGGTGATGGAGATTCTGGCCCGAACGCTTCGTCCGGAATTTTTAAACCGGATCGATGAAATCATCCTGTTCCATCCCCTCACCATGGCCGAGATCATGCAAATCGTCGACATCCAGCTCGCCTCCATCAACAAAAGGCTCAGGGACCAGAATATTTCCCTTTCGTTGACGGACCGGGCCAGGGAAGAGCTGGCCCAGGTCGGCTTTGATCCCGTCTACGGGGCACGGCCCCTCAAGAGGGCGATCCAGCATGCCATCATGAATCCTCTGGCCCAGCAGATCCTGGCAAGGACGGTCCAGAAGGGGGGGGAGATCGAGGTCGACTGGGACGGGGCCAACTTCCTCTTCAAATCCTCCGCTGCCTCCGGGGAGCTTACGTGACCGACCGGACCTCCCCGATCAGGGAGGGGCTTCTCTTCACAGGAAATGCCTGCCTTGCGGAACGCATCTCCCGGTGCGTGCTCCACTGGCCTCTCGATATTACCGTCCGGGATTCGTGGACAGGCTGGAAGGATGTCCCTTCCGATTGCCGTCTCCTGCTCTTTGACAGGGAGACCATGTCCCCCGTTGAACTCTCGGATGGCCACTTCCGGATCATCCTCTCGGGGGAGGGGGAGACTCTTGTCACGGCATTGGAAGAATTTCTCTATCTCCGTGAGCCCCTTTCCTCGGCTGTGGGGATCGAGCAACTTCTCCACGAAAAATGTCGTCAGTATCTGAAGGCCGTGGCAAGCCTTCGAGAATCGGACTCGGCC
>DAIBTC010000165.1 GCA_027415345.1 Nitrospirota bacterium | reverse complement strand
GGAGGCCGCTCTGTGCTACGGAGGGATCGACTGGGTCTCCTATGATGGGAGGACCATTCTTGAAAAAAATGCCAAAGATGGGGATTTCCCCTTTTTTTTCTCCTCTGCAACCTTGGCTTCAGCGCTAGCCAGACTCCGATTTCCAGAGCCGCGGCCTTCCTCCATCATGCTCCGACGTGATGTGGCACTTAAGATCGGTGGATTTGACCGACACTTTGACCCTATTCTTCTGGAAGAGACAGAATTTTATTTCCGGATTGCTCAAATGGGACCGTTTGTTTTCGTCACGCAGCCTGTTATTCGTTTTCGAATGCCATCCCCGGAGTTTTTGAAAAAGAAGCGGGTCGACAATGTCCGGAAAGTCCGTCTCCTCCTGAACCAGGACTACTTCTTTTCGAAGATAAAAAAGTTCCTTGAAGAAAGACAACTTCTTGACAATCCCTTCATTAAGCGGGACCTCTCCCGGATGAAGGCCCGGTGGCTTCGGGAGATCAGTTTCGATTTTCTGGCCACGCCTGGGGGAGAGCGTTTTGCAAGGCTCCTTTTGTGGCGCGCCATTCGGGAGGCTCCGGGAGATCTGAAGTCTGTCAAGCACCTGCTGCGCTCCTTCTATCCCTTGCGTCTCCGGGAACGACGATACAGGAGCCAGCAGGTTTACGATGAGGGAATTCCCAAAGAGATCACGGAAGAATTTCTGCTCTCCCTCTTTGAGGGTAAGCATCATTGTCCCTTTTGCGAGACATCCGGATCTTTGTCTGGCAATTTTGGAAGAGGTCTATCGACGACCCATCCAGAAGGATCTCAGAAAACCATTCCCTTTTCGGCGGGCCCCACGTGACCGAATCGCTGGATCAAGGAAACCTTCCACTTCCTATGATTCCTCAAAATCGGCTCGTCTGGAACGGCTTTCCCCTTTTTCATGTCGACCGTTTCGGAAAAGAATTCTCCGGGAGCCTTTATTTTGTCCTGGGACAGGGGCTGGGGGATCATGTGAACGGTTTCCGGATCCTCCATGAATTGCAGGGTCGGTTTTCGGGGGCCCAATTCATCGTCTATGCCGACAAACGGTGGGAGGAGCTGGTTCTCAGGATGGGACGGATCGAGGTTCGATGGTATCCCACGGCTCTTGATCCCCGATCGGGCAAAGGGACCAACGATCCCTACGTCCAGGCCCATGAGACAATCAGGAAGGAAATGACGTCTCATCCCGAAGAGGCATTTTTGGCCTATGACCATTTCCCGATGCCGGACCGCCATGCCCGGGGGGAGACCACACTGGAGGCCATTTCCCGAACGATCGGACTGGACTTTCGGGGCAAGGCCCGTCCCTTTCTTCCCGTAGAAGAGAAAGATGGCGCCTTTGCCGACCGATTCCTTCGGGAGAAAGGGCTGGAAAGGGGGGCGTTTGCTCTTCTCGCCCCCTTTTCCTGGCCCAACAAACGATGGTCCCGGGAAAGGTTTTCGCTCCTGATCGACGCCCTCTATCAAAAACACAAGCTTCGGAGTCTCCTTGTTGCCTATCCCGAGCTGGGTTCCTTTGAAAACCCCGGTGTCGTCATGGCCTATGATCTGTCCCTGGGACAGATCGGGGGGCTTTTGTCCCGTTCAGGTCTCTTTGTCGGGCTTGATTCGGGGCCGAGTCACATGGCGGCCGCCTTCGATCTTCCAATGGTGGTGATCTTTGTCGAACGCCATACGATTCCCTTCGAAGTCCGGGCTCTGAGCCCCTTTGCTCTCCATGTGGTCGAGGGATTCGAACGGCAGGACCGGGAACCACCCACTGAAACCGTTTGTGAGGCTGTCTCTTTTGTCTGGCAGAACCGGAAGAATTTAAAGGAGGAGATCCCCCTTTGTCCGGCCTGCGGAAGAGCCGCCCATTATGTGATGGGGGCAATCTCCGAAGATCTTGATTTCATGTGTGTCTGCGGAATGAAGATCCATTCGGAAAGACGAGAACCCAAGTTCCCTCTGTCCGCATCCCAGAAGGAATCTTTTTTACCAGTTTCTCACTTAATAACAATGCCCTCATTTTCTGCCCCTATTATTCTGTCAGACATGAATTCCCCTTCGTCTCTTGGGGATCTGGAAGCGGATCTTGAAAAAGGCGATAGGGAGACTGTCGAGGTCCGAATGGACCTGGAAGAGAGCGGACCTGTTCTCTCTGTCAACACAGGAAAAGGTGTCTCGGCACCATTTTTCAGGTGGTCCCAGGATGCCTTGATCCTTTGGATGCGAAAACAGGGATTTGTCTTGAAATGGGTGGAGCAGAAAAGTGAAAGAGAAGATTGGATCTACCGGTTTGTTAAGGATAAGGACGAGATGCAGGAGCAAGGCGGAAATTCTCCGGTGAGGATTCCCTGGTCTGACGGATTCCTCAGACTATCAAACGGGTCTGATTACCTCCGATGGTATTCCTTTGAAAAGTGGAGCTCCTTTTCTGATCTTGTCGGAATCGTCAAAAGTCTTTCCGCGCTGGGGTATGATAGGGAGGCCGTCGAGGTGGCATGGGTGGCGGTTCGGGCCAAACTTTCCTCCCGGTCGCTTCGCTGGTTCGGAAAGGCTCTTTATTACAGGGTCGTTCGGAGACAACAAACGTCTTGCATGTAAAGGACTGTGAATGATTGTGTCAGGATTCACCTTTTGCCGGAATGTGGAGAAGCTGGATTATCCCTTTGTGGAATCAATCCGTTCGCTTCTTCCCATCGTCGATGAATTCGTAATCAATGTGGGGGACTCTGAAGACAACACGCTGGGGTTGGTCCGCTCCATCGGCGACCCGAAGATCAAGATCGTCGAATCGGTGTGGGACATGGCCCTTCGGAAGGATGGCCTCATCTACGCCCAGCAGACCAATATCGCTCTTGAACATTGCCGGAAAGACGCCGACTGGGCCTTCTATCTCCAGGCGGACGAGATCATTCACGAAAAGGACTACAAAGCCCTTCGGGTTGCCATGGAAACCCACAAGGACAACCGGCGACTTTTAGGTCTCATGTCCCGCTACAAACATTTCGTGGGAGACTATCA
>DAIBTC010000164.1 GCA_027415345.1 Nitrospirota bacterium | reverse complement strand
AGGTGGAAAGTTGAGAACGAAAACATCCAGACCCTCAAGCTCGGAGGCTACCACCTCGAGCATAATTTCGGCCATGGGAAGCGCCACCTCTCCAATCTGCTCGCCTCCCTCAACATTCTGGCCTTTCTCCTGCATACGGCCCTGGAACTTCTTGATGCGCGCTATCGCACCCTCCGCTTTCGCTACGGCTCCCGCATCTCCTTCTTCCAGGAACTGACGACTCTGTTAAATTGGTTCCTCTTCGACAACTGGGACCATGTCATCGCCGTCATGTTCGCCAAACTCCGCGTCGATACCAGCTGACCCCCTTCTGATGTCCCAAAGAGAATCCTCTTACTTTCCACGTCCACACTCTTCCTGCGTCTTCGCGCAGAGTTCCTCGAGAAAACAGACGGGTTTTTTGGGGTTTCGCCCCAGAAAAACCTGCCATGGGGATCGTTGCGTCTTTATTGCCCCCCTGTTTGCCTGAGGATGGGTCCACATTTTCCTCGGTCAGGGGGAGCCGTCCCCCCCCCTCCAAGTCAGATCCCGCCGGGGAAGAGGGCAAATTTAAAATTGCTGCCCGTTACCCATAGTTTGTCGTCATGTGCCAGAAAAGACACTCCTTCAATGCCGGGATCTCTGGGGTCAGATGATCTTCTGCCATGACAACCCTTTCGTGAAGATGCTTTTATTAGCAAACCATTCCGTCCATCCGAGAAGTGGTCGCCCCCGATCTTCGTAAAGGGCCTCCAATTCCTCGTTCCTCTTCCCCTCGAGCAGGAACATGGAGCGGTAGTTGCCAAACCAAAGGATGGCCGTGTCGAGATCTCTCCGGAACTCCGGATCCTCCCGGACGAGGCGGACCAGGGAGGGCGTCACGATCATTTCGTAGAAAAGATACTTCCGTAGACGCTCCCCCCGGCACGCATTGTCTCCCCAAACGATGGGCTCTCCGGCCAGGGCGGAGAGGAAGGGAAGGATCAACTTTCTCTCGTGAAATTGGCTCATTCGCTTCCCGGGCCGTGAACGGGGTTTTCGCGCTCGGGAGGGACAGGCAGGAAATCGCCCGACAGGATCGCCTCGTGAGGCAGGGGCATTTTTCCGGAATTCCTGCGGCGTCGAGATCGGATTCGACATCGAATTCTTCGAAGGAGCGGAAAACCTCCCTTTTGGCTTTATCCCAAGCCTCCTCGACGATCCGATCCATCGTTCCCTTGAAACCGGGATCGTCTCCGAGAACGTTCATGGCGTCACGCCAGAACACCTGTGCGTCAACCCTCCATTTCCTTTCATCGCCAGGAGACCGGTCCAGAAGATATTGATGTTTGATGGCGTGGGCGAAGGATTGTCCGAGGAGCCCGATCAATTCGCGTCTTTCCGATTTGCCCATGTCTTCGAGTTCCTCTGCGAGAGATTCCCGGTCAACTTCGTCGAATCGGCCTTGACGGACAAGTTCCGCCGAACGCATGGCCCAGCTATAAAAGTCCTTCTCATGAAGTTCGGCATTTTCGGAAGAAGGCGGGTGTGCCAGTTGTGGTCGAGTCATTGTGTACTCCCTTACGATAAGGAAAGGAGGGTGAATCTGTTTGAAACCCATTCATTGAGTTTAACAGGGTATCTGAACGTTGCGATTGCTCTCAATGTCCGAAGATCCGGATCCTCCCGGACGAGGCGGACCAGGGAGGGCGTCACGATCATTTCGTAGAAAAGATACTTCCGTAGACGCTCCCCCCGGCACGCATTGTCTCCTCAAACGATGGGCTCTTTGGCCAGCGCGGAGAGGAAGGAAAGGATCAACGCATTCTGTTCTATGAGAGAATCATTCACGGTCGTCCTCCATCGTTGATCGGCGAGAGCCAATCGGTTTCTTCGGCCGGGACCGGTTCATCGACCGAGTCGGAGTTGACTCCTTCCCGGTTGGTCTCGATGTCCGACCAGACGTCATCGATAGAAATTTTCCCAAGCTTCGACAAACCCTCAAGGAAAGCCTGTGTAGACAGAACATGCGTTTGAGTCAGTCCGATCGCCGCGGAGAGAAAACGGCGGTCTTCGGAAAGAACAAGAATGACGTTCTCCTTGTGGGTATGAGTTATTTCACGGGCCAGTCCGAGGATTGCGGCTTCACCGCCATTTCGCGGAGGACTTTCAGTCTTTAGCCCGGCTGCGTGTTCCAGAATGGACTTTTTTTCCGGGGACGCACTTTGATAGGTGTCCCAAAGTTGCATTGCGGCAATGAGCGTTGCTCCAAGTTCTGTTTTTTCCACATGAACCCGTGGAGCATTCTCCGCGATGAAGCGGGCAATGACGGCCGCATCGGGATACTTGTCGGCGAACCGGGTCACTTCGTGGTCCACCACATCGGCGATGAGAATCCGGACCTCCGGACTAAAAAGAAGCAACAGATCAAGGTGCCCGCCTTTTGCCAGGGAAATGAGCGGACCGGCGTCCGGGATCACGACATTGATCGCCCTAGTTGACATCAGAAAAGCGCCTTCTCAAGAAGGGGAAGCGTTCGGTCAAGCTCCGTTCTCATCTTTTTGTCCAGAACGGCATCCCCTCGATCAATTCCGTTTTCTCTCATGGCATCGAGAAGTTGTCCGTACCATTCGAAACCAAGGAGACCCATGGCTTCGGTGCGGCTGATGGTCCCTTTGGCAAAGGCACCAAGAACGAGACGGATCCCGGTTTTGACATTGAATACCAGATGGGTCGGCAGACCTCGCGTTTCAATCAGCAACGATTCGTTGTCGGCAAGGTTCAAGTGTTTTCCCAACCTCTTTTTGGCTTCCGTGGCAGAAATTGTATTCATGGTCCCTCCCCGCTAAGACTTAGCCGGAAAATTCAACAAATCTGCGATCTTCTCAACCTGGGCATCCTCGTCGGCTTTCGATGAACGCGGGGGGGAAATCCGGCCATTCGTAACATCTGCGTCAACCTGAAATTATCGACCCCTAGTTCCCGGCACGCCTCACTTCGCGACAACCGTCCGATCGAATAGAGAAACAGCCGTTCCAAGTTTCCGTTCATTTCTCCTTCGGCGGCCACCCCGAAGTCTGCCAGAT
>DAIBTC010000163.1 GCA_027415345.1 Nitrospirota bacterium | reverse complement strand
CCAAACCGGAGGGCTCGGGCCCTGTTTCATGTATAATGAGCCAAGTAAAGGATTTTGTTTTTCCCATCCTTCCCGGAACAGTCCATGAAACAGGTGCTTCTAGTCGAAGATGATCCCCTGATCGGACAGACCCTGTCGCTCTCCCTTCCGTACCGGGGGTTTTCGGTATTCCTGGCCGACAGCGTGGCCCGGGCAAGGGAAGCGATCGAGACCCATCCCTTCGACCTTGTCATTCTCGATCTCCAGCTCCCGGACGGATCGGGATTCGACCTGTGCCGGATCCTCCGGGCAGGAGATCCCCTTCTTCCGATCCTCATCATCACGGCGCGAACGGACGAGGCCTCGGCCGTCCGATCCCTTTCCCTGGGAGCCGACGACCATATCCGAAAACCCTTCGGACTCGACGAGCTCTCGGCGCGCATGGACCGTCTTCTGGCCCGGAGATCCTCCCGGGAGCAGTATCTCTCTTTCCGGGATCTTGTAATCGACCTGGGGGAGAACAGGGCTGTTTTGGGAGGCCAGGAGCTCTCTCTCGGACGCAAGGAGTTCGGGATCCTCTCTCTCCTTGTCCAAAAGGGTGGCGAAGTGGTCACCCGGGAGGAGATCCTTTCCCTTTTCCCGGACTCTCTCGAGACCTTCGACCGGACGGTGGACTCCCATCTCTCCCACCTTCGGAAAAAAATCCGGGCCGTCGCCGGGGACCGTCTCCGCATCCATCCAGTCTACGGCGTCGGATACCGGCTTGAAACGGTTCCCGGACCATGAGCCCCTCCCTGCTCCTGCGGCTTCTGGGACTCTCCTTAGCCCTCTCCCTCATCCTCGAAATCGTGATTCTCTTCGGAATCCGCCACCTGAACGAAAAGGGCGAGGGCCCTCTCCACAACCATTCCCTCCACATCATGGCCCGGATGGTGGAAAGGAGCCATGATACGGCGGACTCCCTCGCCCGTTTCGAGACAATGCGCCGTGATCTGGGGCTTGGTCCGGTCGACGCCTGGATCATCAGCGGAGACGGGACGCCTCTGGCGACCTTTCCCCCCGGGCGCCCCCTTCCTCCCTCCTGGAGGCCTTTCCCGAGGCCGGACGGGATTCATCGCGTTGCGGCCCATTACCGCTTCTTTCACCTCTTTCCGGACTATCTGGTCCTTCGTCTCGACCGGCCCCGGCCCCTCTACCTCCTCGTCCGGGAGTCCCCCTCGGCGGCCCACAAGAGAGTCCGGGAGTGGCGTGTCCTCTTCCTCTTTGCCACCATGGCCGCCTCGGCCTTTTCGGGCCTTTTTCTGACCTTCCTCGTTTTCCGCCAGAAATCCCGCGAGGCCAGGAAAGTCATCTCCGCCCTGGGCCGGGGGGAGCTAAAGGCCCGGTTTCCGATTTCCCGGATCGATCTCATCGGGAGCCTCATGACCGATTTCAACCGGATGGCCCAGTCCATCGAGGAGCTTGTGGGCAGGATCGAAGAAAACGACAGGTCCCGAAGGGACCTTTTGCAGGAACTGGGCCATGATCTCCGGACACCCCTGACCTCGCTCACGACGGCCGCCGACACTCTGGTGGCCCATGGAGCCTCCATGACCACCATGGAGCGCGACCGGTTTGCCCGCATCATCCGGGCCGAAAGCCTCTATTTCCTCCGGATGATCGAAGATCTTTTCTTCCTTGCCGAAATGGAAACTCCCCGGTACCGGACCTCCTGCGGGGAGGTGAATCTCCAGGACCTTCTTAAGGAAGAGATGGAGAGCTGCAAAAAAGGAGACACAGGGGAGAAGAACAGGGCCGTCGCCTGGCGCATGGAGCCAAGCACGGAGACTTTCAGGGTTTCCGGAAGTCCCGTCCTGCTTCGAAGAATGTTCCGGAACGCCTTGAGTAACGCCCGCCGCCATGCCTCGTCCCTGATCCGGGTCACGATGGCGCGAAGTGAGGGACCATCGGGCCCCCGGATCCTTGTCCAGATCACGGACGACGGACCGGGGATCACCCCGGAGGCCATCGCCCACTTTGGGGAAAGAGGGTCAAGACGACTCGCGACGGAAGGGGAACGGAGCGACCCCGAGATTTCCCTGGGTCTGGGATCGGTCATCATCGAGCGCGTCGCCCGGCTTCACGGGGGTCAAATAAAAATCCGCCATCTCCGGGAGGCAGGGGAGTCCTCCCAGGGAACGGAACTCACCATCGAGCTTCCCGCCTGATCCGGAAAATCTCCCATCCTCCGAGCCTCATCGCCTTTTGGGGAGACGGACCTCCTGTCCTCTGGCCCTTCCATCATTTTTCAAGGATTTTCTGGCAGGCTTGATTCTCGGGATTCGAAGGCAATCCCTCAATCACCAATCAAAGGAGGACTTAGATGAAAAAAGGATTCCTGAAGGGACTCTTCATGGGCTCCCTCGTCATCCTGGGACTTGGCGTGGCAACCCTTTCTTCGGCCAGCGCCCACGGAATGCACCACCGTATGATGAAACACATGATCATGCACGGAGGACCCATTCCTTTCTACCTTCTGAATCAGGACAGCCTCAAGCTCTCCCGGGAGCAGGTCGGGAGACTTCTTGGCCTCAAGCAGTCCTTCCGCAAGAGTGCGGTCATGGAAAAAGCCAGAATACACGTTCTCCGGATCGACATCATGGCCCGCATGCATCACCGGACGATCGATACAGCAAGGATCGACTCCGATCTCGACAAGATCATGTCCCTCAAGCGTTCCCTCATGAAGGACTTTGTCGCTACGGTGGCCCGGGCCAATGGCGTCCTCACTCCCGCCCAGTACGTGGAGGCCGGAAAACTCTGGAGGGCCATGATCCGGGCCCACCACGGAATGAAGGCTTCCCGCCGCTAGTCTGTCCCCCTGGGAGACGGATCCTCCGTCTCCCTCTTGCCACACCCCTGGGTCAAAATACGGCCCATCCGAAAGATTTCCCCTGCCCCGTTCAGGACGTCAGGGTTCGGGAACCATCCGGATATGGCCTGAAGGACATTCCCGGGCACAGAGTCCGCACCCCTTGCAATAGTCGTAGTCGAAGACGTAGGGAACGGGAATTCCGGGAATCCCGGCCGTCCTTAAAACTGCCCCGTCGG
>DAIBTC010000162.1 GCA_027415345.1 Nitrospirota bacterium | reverse complement strand
CTATGTGATTCTCCACACCTGGGAGGCGAAATGGAAGGCCCGGAGGCAGGCCCGGTAGGGGGGCCGGCCAGGCCTTTGGCCAAGCCGGAGGTCTCTGGGAGGGATCGAAAAGTCCCGGTCAGTCGAGGGAGATGAAGGGAAAGTCGGTGACCTCGAATTGCTGCCCCGCCCCGTCGATCAACAGGGTTCCCGGATCCCAGTGGGCGCGCTTTACATACCCCATAGCGAGAAAGGAGCCGGCCATCTGGGAGGGGGCAAGGGAGGTGAGGGATCCGGCCTCCGAGCCATCCATGACCGAAAAGAGCGGGCGGGGGCAGGCGGTCTCCCGGAGGGTTGGGGACTTTGAACGGAGGCCGGTGAGCCGTCGTGAGAGCTGGCCCTGGAACTTGAGTCGCGTGACCGGCTCCTGCCCCACATAGCACCCCTTGTTGTAGGAGACGGCGACGGCATCGAGTCCGGCTTCGGCCGGGAAGTGGCCCTCGTTGAGCTCAAAGGGGGGAAGGGGAATTCCAAGCTCGAGACGGTAGGTTTCGAGGGCCTCCGCGTCCAGGGTCATGCCCCCTGCCGACAGGACCCGTCCCTCGAGGTCCCGGGCGGCCTTTTCGAAGGAATCCCGGGGAATCCAGAGATCGATCCAGGGGCCGGCATCCCGCTCGAAGGCAAAGGGATGGGGCCGGAGAAAGGCGAATCCCCCTCCGGAGAGGGTCCGGTAGCCGTCCTCGGCCGGATCGTTCGAGAAGAGGGGGGTGGCCAGAGCCGGAGCCTCCCGGCCGACCAGCGTCATGCTCCGGAAATTCCCGGTGAGGGGTGTGATCGTGGCCTTTGTCCGGAAGAAGAGGTACCTTTTGAGATGGGCGATGAAGGCCTCTTCGGTCTCCCCGGAAGGGGAGAGCAGGACGTCCTCCGGACGGACCGCGATCCAGGAATCGAAGAGGATCCGGGCCTTCGGATTGAGAAAGAAGCCGTAGCGGAGGGTTCCCGGTGTCTGGGCCGCCACATCCTGGCAGAGAAGACCCTGAAGAAAGGGGATCCGGTCTTCTCCGGAGACCAGGACCAGGGACCGGGAGGTGTCAGGAATAAAAAGGCCCGCATGGGTGTGGGCCGGGCGGGTATCGGGGGTATTGGTCAGCATGGGTTCAGGACTCCTGGGGAACGGTCCCGGGGGGCTCCCCCGGGAGATTGTTTAAAGGATCAAAAAGGCTCCATCTGCTGATATTAGGGAGAGGAATCGAATGGTGTCAATGAGGAAGACGGTGATCCGGACCTGCGGGGCCAGGAGGCATGAGCATGGGTGAGACCGAGACCGGTCACGCTCCGGAGCCCGGAGAGGGACACGCCTCCGGGGAGAACCACGAGTCCTTCAGGCCGGAATGGAAAAACGAAATCGACCTAAACGACGTCCATATGCCTCCCCTTGCCCGGAGAATCACCCTGGGGGTCTTTGCCGTCCTGATTGTCGGACCGATCATCCTGTTTGTCTGGTACTGGATCTTTCCTCCCAGGATCCCCCCCCAGCCCCTCCCCGTGGTCCAGGTCCAGCCGGTCCGGCTCCGGACGCTTCACCACAAGGCCACGATCCCGGCGGGAATCGAGTCCTTCCGCAAGGCGATTCTTTATGCCCACGTTCCCGGCTATCTCAAATACCTGAATGTGGACAAGGGGGACTATGTCCACAAGGGCCAGGTGCTGGCTTACATCCAGGACCCGGAGCTCTACCAGACCTACCAGAGGACGGTCGCCCGGGTCCGGATCGCCGATCTCACCTACCACCGGATCAAGAAGGTCTGGCTCGACCATCCGGCCCTCATCTCGAAGGAGCGGGTCCAGCAGAAACTCGCCGCCTATCTGAAGGCCGTGGCCGAAATGCGCCACGAGGAGGCCCTGGTCTCCTACAAGACCATCCGGGCCCCCTTCGACGGGATGATCACCCACCGCTATGTGGATCCCGGGAAGCTGATTTCGGAGGGGACGAACGCGACCACCACCGCCCAGCCCCTGGTGACCCTCGAGCAGGTGGACACCCTTCGGGCCTATGTCTGGGTTCCGGCCGATGTCGCCCCCAAAATCCGGAGGGGACAGCGGGTCAAGGTCCATTTCGCGGGGCTTCCCCACCAGACCTTCTGGGGTCGGGTCACCCGGTACGATTTCGCGGAAAACCAGAGAACGCGAACGATGCGCACCGAGGTCGACATGGACAATCCGGGATTCGTCATCCATCCGGGAATGTACGGAAAATTCACCTTTTATCTCCAGCGCTTTCCCGATGCCATCCTCATCCCGGGCATGGCGGTCATGGCCCGACGCGACAAGCCCTATTCCGTCATGATCATCAGAGACGGAAAGGCTCTCGAGGTTCCCGTTGTGTTGGGGATCGACAACGCCAAGTGGGTCCAAATTCTCTCGGGGCTGTCGGCAGGAGACCAGGTGGTTCTGGCCGGGAAATGGCACGTTCATTCGGGAGAGAAGGTCAGGGTGGTGCCCTACAAGCCGGTTCCGTACCGGCCCGCGCGCCAGCTGTAATAAGGTTCCAGGCCAGGATTTTCAAACCCGGGCCACAAAGGAAGGACAGGAGGGTATGGTCTTTGTGAAAAAGCGCACCCATGAGGGAAAAAATTCGGGGTTGTCCGGCAGGAGCTTCCCGGAAATTCGGGTGAAGCGGAAGTGGCTCTATCTTTTTTTTCTTTTGGGGCCGTTCCTAGGCCTTCCCCCCTTGGCCTATCCGGAAAACAGTACTGCGATCTCCTCTTCGGACGTTCCCCCCGGGACACTTTCCCTGGACGAGGCGGTCCATTTTGGCCTGACCCACCATCCGAAGCTCTTCTGGTTTACCCATGCCGTCAAAAGGCAGGGGGCGAAGGTCAAGGTGTCGAAGTCCCACTTCTTCCCCCATGTCGGGGCCGGGGCCATTTATGGGGAATCGAATCCCGGCCTGACCGACAGGCCTTACAACAACAACAATTTCATCGACCCCCTGTTTCCGATGACCTACGCCGCCCCAGGGGCCTTGGCCAGTGCCAATCTTCCCACGGCCGAGGCCACGATCGGGGTCAACCAGATGCTCTTCGACTTCGGAAAGTTCGAACACCGGGTCAAGCAGAGGCTCGCGGGAAAGCGTGCCTCCGAATTCTGG
>DAIBTC010000161.1 GCA_027415345.1 Nitrospirota bacterium | reverse complement strand
ACCGGTGAATCCCCGGCCGCGATGATCGAGGATGAGCAAACGGGAGACCGCCATCTGGCAAAGCGGCTGATCGGGGGAATCGTCCTTTCGGTCCGGCATCTTAGGGGAAGCCGGAACGTCTCCCTTCTCATCCGGGAAACCCGCCTGGACAAAAAAGGTCGTCCCCTTTGCGAGGCGCCGACAGGCCGCATCCTTTCCGTCGAATCGGTGGGGGGCATCTTCCAGGCCCGGCCGGGCCGTCTAAAGAGCTCCCTTGTCGTGATGGAAAACCCGGCCGACCTCACGCCCCGGGACCTGAAGCCCGGCGAATGCGTCTCGGTGGCCCCCGACGATATCGACCGGGCCGAGACGAAGCTTCATTCCTCGATCCGGATCGAAGAAACTCCGGCCGTTGCGAAAAATACCGATAAGGTGAAAGAGGGCCTGGTCGAACTCTGGGCCAAAACCTTTCCTGCCAAAGGCGCGGTCGCCTCTCACTGGACCGGCGACGGACAGGCCAAACAGAAGAAGGCCCGGCGGGCCTTCCTCCCGGCCGTAACCCGCCCCGTCGGCCAGCCCGCCTGAATTTACGCCGCTAACATCCTTCCTTCCGTCCCGGATCTTCCGGTCCGACCGCTCCTTCCCGCCATGGGAAGGGGGACCGGGAAGACCCGGGGCGGAGCACCTCCTCCCCTCTCCCCTCTTCTTGCCGCCCCTTCAAACGAAGCTCTCTCAGGGTGACAAAATCGTGACACCTCCCATAGGGCCTCTTCCGCGCCTCAAGGGGTAAAGCTCTCCCCCGGACGGACAGAGACCATCCGGCAACTTTTTCCCGAAATCAGCCGGGAAAAGGCCTCCGGAGTCCCCGTAAGGGCCGGGAAGGTCCCGTGGTGGAGCGGCAGAACCGTTTTGGGTTCCAGAAAGGTGACCGCCAGGGCGGCCTCCCGGGGGCCCATGGTATAGAGGTCCCCGATCGGGAGGCAGACCAGTTCGGGGCGATAGAGGTCGCGCACGAGGGCCATGTCGGAGAAGACATTGGTGTCTCCGGCGTGATAGAACCGGAATCCGTCGGAGAGTTCGACGACAAAACCCGCCGCCTCCCCGCCGTAGAGGATCTCCTCCCCGTCGGAGATCCCGCAGCTGTGGTCGGCATGAACCATGGTGACCGAAACACCGCGAACCGTCTGGGTTCCTCCCTTGTTCATGGGATGGGTCCGGGAGATCCCCTTGCGGTTAAGCCAGGCGCACAGCTCGAAGATGCCCACCGTCTCCGCCTGGCTTGCCGAAGCCAGCGGAAGGACGTCGCCGATGTGGTCGTAGTGGGCATGGGTGAGAAGGATCACATCGACCTTGGAAAGCCCCCGGAACCTCTCGGGGCAGGCGGGATTTCCGGAAAGCCAGGGATCGATGATGATCTCCGTCTGGTTTTTGTCCCGGACCAGAAGGGTCGAATGGCCAAGCCAGATGAATTGATGGGCGTTCTTCTCCGACATGGGACCTCCCCGGATTTGACAGTGGTGAAAGTGCCTGAAAGAGTGCGATCCCGCTTATTCTAGCAGAAAATTTTTTCGGAAAATGATAGGATCAAAGCGTTTTGGCGGACAGTTCGGGCGGGGACAAAAAAGGAAAGGACGGGGTCGGGATGGCCACTTACAACGAAGGGACCCGGGAGATTGCCGAGGAGATCGAGGCCCGGGTCGCGGCCAATCCCGAGTTTGCCAGAAGGCTGGGGGACTTCGGATTCATCGAACTCGAGGAGACCTGGGGAGACGAGACCACCATCCTGAACACGGCCCGCGTCTCGACCTCCAATCGGCGGCTCCGGTCGGTGGAGGACCTCACGGATAAGGACAGGAACCTTCTCTTCCATCTCCTCTCCCAGCACCACGGGACGCCTTTCGAAACGGTCTATTTCCGCTTCCGTTTCATCGCCCCCATCTTTGTCCTCAGGCAGTGGGTCAAGCACCGGATCTCGACCTGGAACGAATTCTCCATGCGCTACCGAAAACCCATCTCCGCCTACTACATTCCTGACAGGGCCGCCCGGACCGTCAACGGATTCGAGGTCATGAGCCCCGAACAGGTGGAACGGTACGCCGCCCTCATGGAACAGATCTTTACCTTCTATGAAACCGAATACCGGGAGGCCTGCCAGAAAATTGACATAGCGGCGGAACAGGGCCTGATCCCGGGGGGGAAGGCCGATCCCGCCGCCCGGAATCCCTACCGGGCACGGGCCCGGGAGCTCCTGCGCTCGGCCATCCCCGTTTCGGCCTACAGCGATGTCTACTGGACAGTCAATTTCCGGTCGCTCATGAACTTCTTCGATCTTCGGACCAAGGACAACGCCCAGTACGAGATCCGGGAATACGCCCTCGCCGCCTTCGACCTCTTTTCCCGAAAGTTTCCCCTTCTCTCCGATCTCTACAAAAAGGCGGGGTCTCCCCTTCCGCCCTCTCCCGGATCCTAAACCCACCTGGGATCATGCCCCCGGCGGCCAGGCGCGTCGGCTCGATTTTTCTGGGCAAACTCATCCTTGGCGGACGGCATTACCGTAATCAGCTGAATACCCCACACCCTGAACCTATCCGGTCAACGGGAAGGATTCGCTCAAGACAGGGGAAGGAACAGATCCTTCCCGTGACTATTTCAGCAGGCAGACAGGGGAGGAGGGACGAATGCGGATGTGGGCCGAATCCATGGCGGGAAGGTGACCCTTGAGCTCCTTTTCGAAGGCATCGGCGACGGCGCTGGCCTCGCCCACCGTCTTTTCGACCGAAACCTCGACGTCAAGCTCGGCCACCAGCCGGTGGCCCATCCACCGGGCCCGGACGGAGACGACATCCTCGATCCCGGGAACATGGCTTGCGGCATGGCGGATCTCCTCGATCACGGTCCGGTCGACGCCATCGAGAATGTGCGTGAAGATCGTCTTTCCCGACTGCCAGACGATCCCCAGAAGGATGAGCGTGATCAGAAGGGCTGCGACCGGATCGGCCAGGGGAAATCCCAGCCAGACTCCCAGCGCCCCGAAAACGACGGCCAGGCTTGTGAGCCCGTCGGCCCGGGCATGATAGCCGTCGGCCATCAGGGCCGCACTGTTGATCAGGCGCCCGGTCCGGATCCGAAGGATGGCCACGGCCTCGTTTCCGGCGAAGCCCAGAAGTCCGGCCGCTCCGACCATCAGGAGGTCGTGGAGGGGAGCCGGGTGGAGCAGGCGGTGAACGGCT
>DAIBTC010000160.1 GCA_027415345.1 Nitrospirota bacterium | reverse complement strand
CCGAGATGCGACTCCGTTTGAGGTCCACCTCTTCCTGGCCCACGATGGTGTAGACCTTTTCCTCTCCCGTCGATCCATTCCGGAGCGTCACGGTGGCTCCGAAGGTCACCCGCTCCCGATCCTGATGGGCCGACGAAACCACAATAGCCGAAGAAAGTTTGGACTCGAGCTCCTTGATCCTGCCCTCGATGAAGGACTGCTTTTCCTTGGCAGCATGGTATTCGGCATTTTCAGAAAGATCCCCATGGGCCCTGGCCTCGGCAATGTCCTGAATGTTCTTGACACGCTCCACTTTCTTCAGGCGGTCCAGCTCCTCCTGGAGACGGGCGTGACCTTCCCGTGTCATGGGCGTTTGGTTCATCAAGATCCCTCCTTCCGGATAGTTCGGGCATGGCAATTCATAATTTGTCCTCTTATTTGAGCTTATCCAAAGTTGGTCCTTAGCTCAAGCCTTTTCTGGCGGAGGGATCGAACGGTGAAGTTCCTGCAGGGAACGAAGGGAATCCGGGGTTCCCTTCGTCCTGAGGGCGATCACGAGAGCCTTGGCCCCTTCGATTGTCGTGTAGTAAGGGATGTTCCGGAGAAGTGTCTCCTGCCGGATGGAAAGGGAATCCTTCTGGGCCTGTTTTCCGGAAACGGTATTGATGACGAGCTGAACCTTGTCGTCCTTGATGAGGTCGACGATATGGGGGCGGCCTTCCTTGACCTTGTTGACCTTCCTGGTACTGATCCCTTCCTGCTCAAGACGGGCAGCCGTTCCTCCGGTCGCCACCAGATCAAACCCCAGGGATGCCAGATCCCGGGCGACGGAGACTGTTTCCGTCTTGTCCCGGTCGCTCACGCTTACGAAGACGGTTCCCGAGACTGGGAGATTCATTCCGGAGGCGACCTGGGCATCCCTGAAGGCCCCTCCGAAATCCCGGGAGATTCCCATGACCTCTCCGGTCGACTTCATTTCGGGGCTTAGAAGTGTATCGACCCCCCGGAATCGGCGGAAGGGAAAGACGGCCTCCTTGACCGAGGTATAAGGAAGAAGTGGAACGGTTCTTCCGGAGAGCCCGAGCCTTTCAAGGGTTTCCCCCATCATGACGCGCATGGCCACCTTCGGAAGGGAAAAACCGATCGCCTTGGAGGTGAACGGAACGGTCCGGGAAGCACGGGGATTGACCTCTAAAACATAAACTGTTTCATTTTGAACAGCAAACTGGATATTCATGAGTCCGCAGACCTCCAATGCCGTTCCAAGAACTTTCGTCTGGCGCACGATCTCCTCCTGGACCCCGCGCGAAAGGGTTCTCGGAGGAATGAAGCAGGCTGAGTCTCCTGAATGGATGCCCGCCTGTTCGATATGCTCAAGGATCCCGCCGATAACGATCTCCCGACCATCGCCAATGGCATCCACATCCACTTCCGTGGCATCGGAAAAGAAGGAATCGATCAGGAGCGGAAAGCGGAAGTCGATTCCGGCAATCCGTCTTTTGTATTCGTTCCAGTCCTTCTCGTCATAGAGAATTTCCATGGCCTCACCCCCCAGAACATAGGAGGGCCGCACAAGGACGGGAAATCCGATCTTCCGGATCTCCTCCATTCCCAGGTCGAGATCCGAAACCAGGCCGCTCCGGGGCTGAAGAAGTCCGAGACGGTCAACCAGCTCGCGGAACCTCTCCCTGTTCTCGGCAAGGTCGGTCATCTCGCAGGAGGTTCCGAGCAGGGGAACGCCTGCATCATGAAGACCTTTCATCAGCTTGAGGGGAGTCTGGCCTCCAAACTGGACAACAACGCCCTGGGGGGCCTCCTGTTCGATCACCGCCAGTACATCCTCCAGGGTCAGAGGTTCGAAGAAGAGACGGTTCGATACATTGAAATCGGTGGAAACGGTCTCCGGGTTACAGTTCATCATCACCGCCTCGTAGTCCATTTCCCCAAGCGCCATCACGCCATGGACGCAACAATAGTCGAACTCCACTCCCTGGCCGATCCGGTTCGGCCCCGACCCCAGAATGAGGACCGACGGTTTTCTCCCTTTTTGCCTTTCCCATTCAGGGGCACCCTGATAGGTTCCATAGAGATAGGGGGTCCGGGCCGCAAATTCTCCAGCACAGGTATCGACTGTCCGGAACCGGGTCTCGATCCCCCGGCGGAGCCGCATTTCCCTGAATTCTTTCTCCTCAGTCCCGAGCATCCGGGCGAGGGCTCTGTCAGAAAATCCGTTTTCCTTAATCCGGTGAAGAAGGTCATCGGGGAAGAGCGGAAGAGGCTCGCCCCGGAATCCGGCGACCTCACGCTCGAGTGAGAGAATCTCTCCGATTTCACGAAGGAACCAGGGGTCGAAGCCCGTCCAGAGGGCCACAGTCTCCTCGGGGATCCCCCGACGGAGCGCCTCGGCAATCTGGTGGATCCGCCGGTCGGAGGAGACTTTCAGGATCCGGGCGATTTCCTCCGGATCATCGGGAAGGAGTTCGGGCATCAGGTGGTCCGTTCCGTTCTCGAGAGAGCGGAGGGCCTTCAGAAGGGCCTCCCGAAAGTTGTTCCCGATCCCCATGGCCTCGCCCACCGACTGCATCTGAGGCCCCAGGATGCGGTCGGACTGCGGGAACTTTTCAAAGTGGAACCGGGGGACCTTGACGACCACATAGTCGAGGGAGGGTTCAAAGGAGGCGGGGGTGGTCCCGGTAATCTCGTTGCCGATTTCATCGAGGGTATATCCGATAGCCACCCGCGTGGCCACCCGGGCGATGGGGAAGCCCGTGGCCTTGGAGGCCAGGGCCGAACTCCGGGAGACCCGGGGGTTCATCTCGATCACTACAAAGCGCCCATCTTCGGGGTTGACCGCGAACTGGACATTCGAACCTCCTGTTTCCACGCCGATCTCTCTCAAGATGGCGATGGAGGCGTCCCTGAGTATCTGGTATTCCCGATCGGTCAGTGTCATGGCGGGGGCGACGGTCATGCTGTCCCCGGTATGAACGCCCATCGGGTCGATATTTTCAATGGAGCAGACAATGATGGCATTGTCCTTCCTGTCACGCACCACTTCAAGCTCGAACTCTTTCCACCCCAGAAGAGACTCCTCGACGAGGATCTCACCGATGGGGCTCTGCTCTATCCCGAAAAGGACGGCCCGGGAAAATTCGTCCCGGTTATAGACCACGGACTGGCCGGTTCCCCCCAGGGTGAAGGACGGACGGATCAGCACAGGGAAGGAGAGCTGGGAAAGGGCGATCTGGGCCTCACCTAACGATTTCACGATAAAGCTTTTC
>DAIBTC010000015.1 GCA_027415345.1 Nitrospirota bacterium | reverse complement strand
CCCTGGTCATGCTTGAGCTGGGCGATTGCGATGCCCAGGTCGGACTGGTCCCGGACAAGGGAGGCCCGGGCACTGGCCAGGTCCCGTTCGGCCTGGGTGACCGCAACCGACGTTCCTGTTCCGACACGAAACTGGTTTTCCGCCAGAAAGAGGTTCTGTTCGGCCTGGTGGACAAGCTCCTTGTCAGCGGTGATTTTCTGGTAGTCCGTACGAATGTTGTAGATATCGGTCTTGACTTCGACAATGGTCTGCTGGCGAAGATCCTCGCGCTGAAAAAGGGTCTGCCGCATCTGGGCCCGGGCCTGCTCTGTCTGCTTGACAAACTGGAACCCGTTGAAGATCGGGACGGTCAGGGTCGTTCCTACAGACCAGTTGTAGACCAGCGGAAAGAATTCGCTGTCGAGACTGTAGGCCCCGACTGTCTGGACCGTGGGAAAAAACTGCGCCTGGTTGAACTTGACGACCTGCTTCTGGGCCAGGGCCTGCTGCGTGATCTGTTCCAGATCCGGCCGGTTGTGAAGGGCCACAGCCACCGCCTGGCCGGAGTCCAGGGCCGGAGTCGGAAGCGAAAGGAGCGGAACGACCCGGTAGGGCCTGTTGGAAATGACCCCCATCGCACGGTCCAGGGAAAGACGGTCCACCCGGAGTTGATTTCTGTCAGTGACCTTGGTCAGGAGGGCATTGGAAAGGTTGACCCGGGCGTTCATCACGTCATAGGTCGTCGCGACCCCGTCCTTGTACCGGATCTTGGCCACATCTTCCTGGAGCTTGTAATCCTCGATCGTCAGATTGTCCACATGGATGAGCTTCTGGTCCTTGAGAACCAGAAAAAAAGCCTTTTCGACATTGAGGACCGTGTCCTGAAGGGAGCGGCTGTACTGGCTTCGGCTTGCCTTGTAGAGATGGCGGTTCTGGTTGACCTGGGAGCGTCTCCGTCCGAAGGAGAAAATGGTCTCGGAGAGGGTGAGCTGGGCCTGATAAAAATCATAGTTGACCGGAGATTCGGGAATTGTGAAGGGAAATCCCGGCTGGGGTCCGAAGTTTCCTGTTTCCCGGGTATATGTGGTGGAACCGGAAAGGGTCGGGTAGTACTGGCTCTGGGCCACACCGATTCCGGCCTTCGAGGCCAGGATTCCCTGCTGGGCGGCTCCGAGGCCTGGATAGGTCCTGAGGGCGATCTCGAGAGCCTGGCGGAGGGTAAGATCGTAGGGATGGTCGGCGGGAGTCCCTGCAACGATCTGTGTCTGGTTATCCAGAGCCCAGGCTGAACTTCTTGGAAAAAGACATGAAAGACTATAAGAAGCAATCGATACGGTTATAAAATATATCCAGAAAATCGGTCCAGGATAAAACACCAAACGCTTCTCTCCGGACAGGTATTTTGATATTAATAATAAATTATTAAAAAAAGAGATTATTGAAAATCTGGTGTAAAGAATATTATACTGAACCAGAATAGAATTTTTGGACCGGTTCCAGGGTAGACTAGGCATTAACCCGATAAAAAACGGAATCATAAGCAGGTGGAAGGACGCCGCATGACCCTCTCCCAGATCCATACCTTTCTCGTTGTCAGTGAATCCCTGAACTTCACAAAGGCATCGCGGATTCTTTCGGTCACACAGCCGGCCGTCAGCACTCAGATCCAGCTCCTCGAAAAAGAACTTGGCGTCAGCCTATTCAACAGGCTGGGAAGACGGGTCTACCTGAGTCAGGCCGGCTTCCGTTTTCGGGACCTTGCCCTTGAAATCATATCACGTGTCGACCGGTCTCAGACACTCCTTCACTCCTTCACGCCGCTTACGAAGACCGACCCCCTTCGGCTGGGCACCGGGTTTGGAGTCCGCCCGGAGCGGGAAAAATATCTTCAGCACTATCTCCATGGAACCTTCCAGAAGCGGGTTCCCATCAAGGTTCTCCAGGCTGCCGAAGGACAGCTCGTCGCCGAATTCGAAAAGAAACAGGTGGACATCGTCATGTTCTACAAGCTGGATAACGATCCCTCTCCATTTCCGGGACCTGGAATCCTGGAGATGGTCATCGAGAAGACCAACACCCTCGTGCTGGGGTCACCGGGTCTCCCGAAAGACAAGTGGCGGCGGGATATCCGCCTTCTGGAGTCCTTCCCCCTTCTTCTCCCTCCGAAAACGAGCCTGCTTAGAAAGGAGCTTGACGAGAAGCTCCTCTCCCTCAAGCTGAACATCAAGCCCGGAATCGAAACGACGGATACCGATTTTATCCGGAAAGCCCTTCTTTCGGGATTCGGTGTGGGGATCTTCCCCGCAAGCCTGTTCAGGCAGGAAATCGAGAGCGGAGAACTGATCGGCCTCTCGATTCCCGAAGTCTCCTATCCCTGCTCCCTAGTGGCCTATACCCGTGAAGACGAAGACCGCCATTCCCTGTCGATCAATTATGTGGCCCTTCAGATCCTGGGGGCGGGTTGGCCGGATACCTGGGCCAACGAAAGAAAGTAAGAATTCCGGCCCCCCCTATTCCGGGAGAGAGGGAGCAACCTCCTCCCACTCCCGGGGTCCGGGAAAGGCCGGTCCCTTCCTGGGTTTTGAATTTCGCCATTTGTGAAGGGTATAGTACAGGAGGGGAATCAGGACCAGGGTAAAGAGTGTGGCGAAGGTCAGTCCTCCGATCACCGCCCTGGCCAGAGGCATGCTGTTTGAACTCCCCACCTCAAGTCCGATGGCCATGGGAAGAAGCCCTGTGACGGTCGCGATGCTTGTCATGAGAACTGGACGGAGCCGCGTCATTCCTCCCTTGACCACCGCCTCTTCGAGAGATAATCCCCTCTCTCTCACAAGCTTGTTCGTATAATCCACCAGAAGCACTCCGTTGCTCACGGCAATCCCCCCTGTCACGATCACGCCCATGAAGGCGATCGAGGAGAAGTTTGTCCCGGTCAGGAAGAACATCCAGATCACGCCCGTCAGGCCGAGGGGTACGGTGAACATGATGATGAAGGGGTCGAGAAAGGATCGGAACTGGATGGCGAGGACCATGTAGACCAGAAACAAGGAGGAAAGAAGGGCGACAAAAAGGGAGGCAAAGGTCCCCCTCTGTTCGGCGATCTGGCCGGCCAGGTTGATGGAGAAACCCTCCGGAACAGAGGTGGTCTTCATGAGTGTGGCGAGATCCTTCGCAATGTCCCCCAGAGGTCGGCCTACAGGATTGGCGGTGATTGTGATCAGTCGGGTCATATATTTTCGGTCGATCTCGTTGGGAGAGGTTCCCCGTTCGATGGTCGCAATATTGCGAAGGAGGATGGGGGTTCCGTTGGGTGAGGTCAGGAAGACATTCTCGAGATCCTCGAGGGAATGGCGGAAGGGACGGTCGAATTGGACGATAATGTTGTATTCGTTTCCGGTTTTGGGATCGGTATAGATGGACGGGTTGTTTTCGTTACCGACAAAGCTCCAGAGGACGGTCGAGGCGATATCCGAGACGGAGAGACCGAGCATCCGGGCCTTGACCCGGTCGATCGTGACATTATAAGTCGGATAATGGAAATCGTTGGGGAGAACCTGCACATCCCCCACTCCCGGGATCTTCTTCATCCCTCGGGCCAGACGATAGGCCAGATCCTCACCCGTCTTCAGATCATACCCGTACACTTCGATGTTGATGATCCCCTGGTAGCCGAAATTGATGATCCGCTCGATCAGCCCTCCCGGCATGAAATAGATCCCCACGCCCGGAAACTTTCCCGAGACGGCCTTCCGCACGCGGTCCATGGCCTGGTCCGATGTTTCGCTTCTCTTGTCAGGATCGACGAGATTCACCTGGATGAATCCCGTGTCCGGACCGGTATTGTTCGTGAAGACCGAAGCGGCCCCGTTCGTTCCGCGACCGGCGGTGCTTCGAAGGCCAATATTGGAGGCGATGAGGCGGACTTCGCTCTTGGGGAGGGTTCTCCGGATGAGATCTTCCATCTCCTTGGCCGTCTCCGTCGTCACCTCGATCCGGGTTCCGGGGGGTTCCTGGATATTCACCGTGAACTGGCTTTCGTCCGGAGCAGGAAAAAACTCCGTGCCGATTCCTTTGAGGAGAGGAAGGGAAAGAATAAAGAGACTTCCGATCAAGAGATAAACTTTCTTCCGGTGATGTAGCGAAAAGTCGAGGAGGTGTATGTAAGCCTGTTCAGTTCGATGGAAGAAGCGGATGAGAAAGTTTTCCTGAAGAATGTCGCCAGATGCCCCTGTCTTCAGATACCGATAGCAGAGAAGAGGGGTGACAGTCCGGGAGACGAAGAAAGAGGCGAATAGGGCAAAGGTGATGGTCAGGGCCATAGGAGTAAAGAGAAGACGCCCGATTCCTTCCATGAAGACGATCGGGAAAAAGACAATGACGGTCGTAATTGTCGAGGCAAGGATTGGCATCGCCACTTCGCGGGCCGCCGAGAGGAGGGCCACGGGACGGGATTCCTCTCCGAGGGAGAAATGACGGTAGATGTTCTCGAGTTCGACAATCGAATCGTCTACCAGCCGGCCGATCCCCAGGGCCAGACCACCAAAGGTAAAGATGTTGAGCGTTTCATGGGTGAAATAGAGAAAAATCAGGGCAACCAGAGCCGAAAGGGGGATGGCCACCCCGATGATGAAGGTTGCCCGGAGGCTTCCCAGAAAGAGAAGAATGACAAGGATGGCCAGGATGGCCCCCTGGATTGACTCGTGGTAGAGTCCCCGGATCGATTGGCGAATATAGGTGGACTGATCGAAGAAGGTATCGAGATGGACCCCCGGGGGAATCCCCCGGAGATGGGGGATGGCCGATCTGACTGCGTCGACCACAGCCACCGTGTTTGAACCGGGTTGTTTGTTGACGGCCAGGTAGACGGCATTTTCCCCGTTGACCCGAACAATGTTGGTCTGTGTTTCGGCCGAGTCACGAACCCGGGCGAAGTCCTTGATGAATACAGGGACCGTCCGGCCATCCGGCATTGCCTGGGTGGCGACCGGAACATTCTGGAGAACCTCGACCAGGTTATGGGAAATCTGGTTGTTTGTGAAAAGGTTGTAGTCCTTGGATCCGATCTTGATGTCGCCTGAAGGGAGGATGAGGTTGGCCTGGTTTACGGCGTTGACCACCTGGATCATGGAGAGGTTCCGTGCCAGGAGTTCCCGGGGATCGACGTTGATATTGATCTGGCGGACTTTTCCACCGTTGACCGTCGCCTGGGAGACATTGGGGAGCTGTTCGAGCTGGGGTTCGATGGTGTTGTAGGCAAGGTCATATAGCTGAATCTGGTTCATAGAGGGGTTTGAGACCGTCAGGGAAACAACAGGGATGTTCGCGATATCGAATTTGAGGATAAAAGGCTGCTGGATTCCAGGTGGAAGCTGGTTCTGGATCTGGGAAATCTTCTGGACAGCCTGAACCAGACCCCCATTCAGATCCTTGCCCCAGTTGAACCAGACCTGGATCGAGGAGACACCCATCCTGGACTGGGACTGGATATGGCTTACGTCGTCGATTGTCGCCAGGGTCTTTTCGAGGGGATAGGTCACACTCCTCTCGACATCGATGGGAGAAGCACCGGGATAGATCGTTCCGACGATCAGGACCGGCACGGCCAGGTTGGGAAAGAGGTCGATGGGAAGACGGCTGACGGACTGGGATCCCATGAGTACCAGCAGCATCGACATCATGAAGATGGCGATCGGATTCTTTAGGGCAAGCCGGGTCAGCCACATAAAACGGGACGCCTCCCCATCTTGGGGAAATCAGTCGCCATTCTGCTGGACAAGAGGCCTGGACTGGACCCGGTCCCCCTCCTCGAGATGCTCCTGACCTGCGACGATCACCTCCTCACCGGCCTCAAGCCCTGATTTGATCTCCGCATTTTTCCGGCTGATGAATCCGACCGTTACGAGACGCTTGTGGGCGATTCCACCCGAATCCACGATATAGACCCAGCTCTTGGTCTGTCTGGAAATGATCGCCCCTTTGGGAATGAGGAGGACATCCTTGTGGGTGGCCAAATCAAGAATGGCCTTCGCGAACATTCCAGGCTTTAAAATCCCCGAAGCATTTGGCATATCGATCTCGATTGCCAGGGTCCGGGTGGAGGTGTCTAGGGCCGGATTCATCCGGGTGACCTTTCCTGGAAAGACCTGTCCTGGAAAGGCATCCACCCTGACCTTGACCGGAAGTCCGATCCTCAAATACCGGATATCCTTCTCCGGAACATTGACCACGATCTTGACAATATGTGTGTCGACAACCGTGAAAAGCGGATTGGAGTTGGCCGAAAGGGCGGCAGTCGTCGCGGGGATCGTGGCTCCGGGATCGACCATCCGATTGAAGATATACCCGTCAAAGGGGGCGACGATATCGGCATAGGAGAGCATTTTCCTGGAGTAGTCCACCGAGGCCTGGGCCTGGCGACACTGTGAGGAGGCGAGATCATAGGAATCCTTGGAAACGAGATTCTTGGCCAGAAGGGCCTTGTAGCGGTTGGCGTTCAGACAGACGTAGTCCCGATTGGCTTGGGCTTGGTGATATTGGGCCAGAAGGGTCGTGTTGTTGATATGGGCCAGGAGCTGTCCCTTTTTCACATGATATCCCCGGCGGACAGTGATCTGGTCGAGATAGCCGCTGACCTGGGCATAGATGGCCGCCTGGTTGATGGGCTGGATATCGGCGGTCAGTGTAATGATCTCCGAGATGTCGCCCTTCTTCACCGGCATAACTCCCACGACTTCCGCCGCGGCAATTTTCCCTCTGCCGCCCATATGCTTGTCCGGCCGATGGACAAATCGCACGACGACAATGGCAATAAACAGAATTATTCCAAGAAAGACGGCCAACCGGCCCACGCGTCGATTCACTTTCCCTGCTCCTCACGGTTTTTTCGCCGTTCTGCCTCGTTCAGGGGATCGAGGCCCGCATCTTTGATCAGCGTTGCCCGGGCGATCTTGTATCCGTATACCGCCTGGACGACCTGTGCCCGGGCGGCGGCGAGATCAGCTTCCGCCTGGGTCAGTGCGACGGCGCTTCCCACACCCACCTGGTATTGTCCTGCAGCCAGCCGGAGACTTTCCTTGGCTTGGCTCAGAAGGTCCTGAGTCGTTCTGATCCGTTCCATGGCCGTATTGAGATTGTAAATGTCCTGTCTGATGGCGGCCACGATTCCGACACGCACGTTTTCTTCGGCGTCACGGGCGGCAAGAGTGGTTTTCTGCGCCTGTCGCTCCTGGTGAACTGTCAGAAATCCCGAAAAGATGGGAATGGAGATCGTGGCTCCCGCCGACCAGTTATAGGTCAGCGGGAAAAACATGCTGGCATAGGTGTATCCCCCCGTCATGCCGATCGAGGGCATGTAGGTGCTTTCGTAGTAGCGTTCGTTCTGCAGGTCGGCCTTTTTCTGGTTAATGGCCGAGGAGAGATCCGGGCGACTCCGGAGGGCCTGGGTCACTAACTTTTGATAGTCGGCAGAAAAGGGTGTATAGGTCAGGTCGGTGTCGACCGAGTAGGAGACATTGGATTCAATTCCCATGGCGTTGTTTAGCGCGACCCGGGCCGTCGAAACATTGTTTCGAGCCGTGATCAGGTTGAGCTGGGCGTTTGAGAGATTGACCCGGGCATTTAACACATCGAACTTGGCAGCCATTCCGATCTGGAATTCCGCCTGGGCAACCTGGAGCTGGGCCTTGTAGTCGTCGACAGTTTTTTTGGCGGCATCGACTAAAAGCAGGTCCTGGGCCAAGGTATCATAGGCCGTTTCAACACTGGAAAGAAGGTTGAGAAGCGTCCAGCGGGCCTGATCCTGTGAGGACTTGTAAGCGTATTTCGCCTGCCGGACCTGGGTGATCCTCTGCCCAAAGGTGAAGATCGTCTGGGTCAGATTGAAGGAGGCCTGAAAAAAATTGTAGGCCTGATTGGAATTCGGTGGCAGCGCAACGTAAAAAGATTGGGGAATCCCCGGAGAGATCACGAAGTTTCCCGTTTCGTAATTGTATCCTGCCCCAGCGGAAAGATGAGGCATATAGTTTGACAGGGCCTCCCCGATGATCTCCTTATTGGCCTGGGCGGTGTGAACCATCTGCCGGTACTGGGGATGGTGGGAGATGGTGATATTCATGGCCTGAAGTAGCGTCAGATGGGAGGGAAGGTGAACGGCACTTTCTTTACTAGGGGCAAGAAGATAGGTCCCGCGATCCGAGCCATTCCCCGTCTGGTCCCCCAGGGCTTGCCGATCCGGAAGACCAAAAACAGACAAAAAGAGAGCTGTTCCCAGAAATAGGGATTTGAAAAATTCTGGGATCCCGTCCCTGTCGGTTTTTCTCAAAAATGGGGTCTTCGGTATCATCGTCCTTTTCGATCAGAAATAGAAGGTCGTTCCCGCCAGGATCGGAATGACCGTGATCACCTGAGGTCCCAAAAAAAGCCACTG
Organism: Nitrospirota bacterium; assembly: GCA_027415345.1. Taxonomy (GTDB): domain Bacteria; phylum Nitrospirota; class Leptospirillia; order Leptospirillales; family Leptospirillaceae; genus UBA4572. The sequence continues at coordinate 13,079 of DAIBTC010000015.1, read as the reverse complement.
GGTGCGGACTTCCCCGAAGAAAGACATGGGAACGGCCCGGGGACGTCCTTCGACTCCCAAGCCGACATCCTCAAGCAGGCCGTTAGGATGGCCCGTCTGTGAGCCTGCATCGCTTATGCTGGGAAAGACTCCCCCTGTATCCCCCCGAAGGTAGGGGAACCAGGGTTGATACCTGATCATCTGGGGGATCCACCGGGTCAGTTCGATCTTAACCCCTAGATAGGCCTGAAAATACTGGTTGGAGGGGCCGGCTCCGGTGATACCTCCCGAGTGGAGCGGGGGGGCCACATGGGGAGTGTTGATGAGATAGCCGAGGCCTCCAAGCAGACGAATTCCCCGGGAGATTCCATAGGACACTTCGCCGCCTCCGCCCACCCCGTCCTGGAAAAGTTTGATGGGAGCAGGAGTCTGGAGAATATCATACTGAAACATGATCGATATTCCGAATTTTCCTGTCTCGGAGGCGTAGGGTTCCGAGACACCGTCGTCCTGATTTACCTGAGCGGGAGTGGCTGGGGGGGAGGATGGGTTCGATGCGGATGAGAACGGTTGTGCCCCGAAAGCGTCCCCCATCATCAAAGGGAAAGATGAAACCAGAAGAATCAGGGAAATCAAGAAAGAGATGCCCGGAATGACTGACAAACAATTGCAGGAGGCCCGGGGGACAGAGAGTGATGCCGAAAGAGGGGCCTTAGGAGGTCGCATATTGTCATAGATTTCCACCAGGACTGTCCCTCGCTTCGTTTCCACGGGTCCTCCGGCCCTCTCGAAAGCCGGTTGACTGATTGACCAATTAACGATGAATCTAGCACCCTAGCCTCATTCTCGTCAATTCATACGGTGCAGAGAAATGACGGGAAAACCGGCAGAATCAGAGATAAGGCGGGAGCAAAAGAAAATAGGGAAAAACTATGGAGGGATTTTCAGAATTAAATATAACGATTAAAGGGGAGCCCTCCGGAATGCATCGGACCCCCCTCTCATCGGCCTTCGGAATTTTCTATATTTCACTGGCGAGTATTCCGGGGTTTTCACATTTGGTCAGTCGATATCCCATCCGAATTCAAATTTGGACGAATCATACTGCTCCGCCATAACAAGCAGTCATCATTTCTTGACAGCGGAAGCATGGCGGAGTCTTTTCAACTCCGAAGAAACTCCGTCGAAAAATGCGGAATAAAACTTGTTATCGGTGACCGTCCCCGAATGCCGGACAACTGTATTGTATTTCGTGCCAGTAGGAAAGATCGGAATCATCCAAAGAAGATGCCACCACGTATGGTATTTCTGATATCTGATCGTTTGTTCGTTAGCCGTCAGAACTATCTCGGAGCTTTGCTGTCCTGAGGGTATGATTGTAACCGTTGTCGTGATGTCGTAGGCAAGGTCTGAATCATTGGGATCAGTCATTTTTCGCTCGGCATTTAGAATTCCGTCTTGACGGTTGGAAAGAGTGACCGTGAACCCCTGACGAGATAGGACGGCTAGGGAGGCATTCCACGTTTCAGATACAGGAGCTGCATAGAGGCGATTGTTTCCCTTAATTGATTCATTTTCAGAAAATGCCTGTTGATACGCATTGTTAGAAGCACAGGCGGAGACTCCTAGAATGAAGGAAAAGCAAATAAAATTAGTGACTTTCCTGAGAATGCGCATCGACCCCCCTTTAAAATTGTCGAATAATCTATTTAATTAATAGAGATAGGGGCTCTCCCCCATCTCTCACCACACGGGAAGTGAGCCCGCCCCGGGCGGGGGAATCGTTGAAGCCGATGTGTTTGGGTTCTCCCGGCACACCTCCCGAGTTTGCCTTTTCCTGATTTTCCTGGATGGATTTCTTTCTGCCATAATTGGTTTGGGCTTCACCCTCCCCAACCCTCTGGCAAGCTTCGCTGAACGAGCAACTGAGACATTTCCATCCGGAGAACCAGGGGGCATTCTCTCCGATTCCCTAAGACCATTGCTCTACGATGGCAGCGAACAAGGCCTCTGCGGACTTCTCTCTCCGGATTGCTCCGTTGCCCTTTCAGGCATGCGGAGAGATCTCCCCATTGGGGAAGAACACGATCCTTCACGACACAACCGCAGAATTTATGCCACTCTTCGTTGCCCACATTAAGCTTCGCAATCTCTTGCCTGCTTACCTTGATCGGTAGCGCCTTCTATCCGGTTCTTGTCCCTCAGATCGCAGTTTCCTTCCACGCTGCCTCCCTCCCCAGATTCTCTAGTATTGACTAAACATTATTCAATTATACAGAAATTCCAAGAAATCGTTTAACTGTTGTAAATAAGATATTTGAGCCTCTTGCAAAACGTTTACGATGCCGTGTGAATGAGTTTTAACTGATATAACCTTGGGGGAGAGTCTTCTTCTTGACCCTGGTTTTTTGCCAAAAAAGACCTTTTTTTTGTCAAAAACATGACTTTTAAGGGACTTTTTGGGCGCCCTCCTTCATCGTCACTTTAGGGACGTTAGCATTCAATGGTAATTTTGTTCGTTCCGACGCTACGAAGAGCCGAGGCGAAGAAGCTGATCGGCAGTCAAGGCCAGAACGGCAAACATGAGATGGGATCCGACCTTTCGGCTTCCTCTCCCTCGAATCATTGTCGCGACAAACTCGTCGTTGCGATAGGACTAGAGTTTGTCGGAAAAGGGGATATCCCCCATCACCCGAAGAATCAGTTCGGATCTGTTTCGTACATTCAGATGTCTGAAAATGTCGTGAATATGATCTTTCACCGTCTGAATCGACACTAGGAGCTTTTCAGAAATTTCCTTGTTGGTTTTCCCTCGCATGACCTCGAGGACGATTTCAGACTGTCGCCTCGAAAGATCGAGTTCCTTCATTCTCTGGCAAAGGAGGATCTTGGGAGGATAGGGTTCAAGAATCACGACCTTCCCTTTTTTTACAGCCTCTCCAGAACCTTTGACGTGGGACGGGACTGATTGGAGCGGAAAAGTCCGGGCCCTGAAAGCCCCTCGTCCGGTTTGGATGACATGGACCTTAGGATCCTCTTCTTCCCGGGTGATCCATTCAGGAGGTCCTTCAGGAAAAATCCGTTCCATCTCTTCGTTCCGGTATACTCTTTTACCCTCAGGATCGACCACCACGATCCCGGAATTTTGGTCGATAGGGGGATGGTTTCTCCATTCCTGGACCTTCAGGGCAAGGGCGGCATGTCGGCAAAGAATCGTTGCAATCTCGCATTCTAGGTCATTGAAGTCCTTCTCCCTGGATTCCCGGGTGAGCCAGATCATGCCAAGTTTGTCTCCGTAGCAGGAAAGCGGAAGGACCAGAACCCAGGAGGCTGGGATCTTCAAGAGGAATTCCTTGAAGAAACGGGAAGAGAAATGTTTCTCTTCTGAGAGGAAATCACTGTAGCGCAAGGCTCTAATAGTGTTTTTATGGAAAAGATGGATGGCCAGTGGATCGATTTTTGAAAAATAGATAAGCCATTCTTCGATCCACCGAGAGGGACCCGGCAGGAGGACATGGCCATCCAGCTGGAAGACGCCGTTTTTCCCGTCGTATGGGATCAGAGCCACTGCAGGGGAGAGTTCGAACGGCTCTTTCAGAGTGCGGTGTATAAGGCTAAGCAATCCCTCTCTCTCTGGAATTTCGTAGATCTGGTTGAGAAGGTCCAAAAGAAATCGGGGACATTCCTCCATGCCTTTCATGGATCACCCCTCATTCTAAAGACAAAATTTAAAATAATTCTTTATTCACAAATGTTAATAAAATTTATCACACATGAGGTCATTAATAAGTCAAATAATCATGAAATTTACTATTAATATGACATTCATTCCATTTAAAATATATCAAATAATTTTTTAAATTAAATCCAACTAAAGTAGTTTTTTTCTTGATAACCAATATTTTTGAATGTTCGCCCTGAAATATATTTCAGAATTCGAATGTCGAAGATGAATGAGAAAGGGAAGACAGAGGGAGCTGAAATGGATTCTTTTCCTGGCGATGGAAATCCCTGGATTTGATAGAAACCTCCGGATCCCAAGATTGATCTGGTGGAGGGGATCTGGTAAGGTAGGAAAATGCAGACAAGTTTTTTAAGGAAATTCTCTTTTTCATCTCCGGAATTTCAAGCAGGAAAAGCCCGCAGGTTCCAGACGACTGTTTCTTTCATCTCAGAGGCCCTGCCTATCCCGAACCAGGATTATTGATGACGCCTCGCCATCATGTTGGAATCATCCGATTTCCCGGAACAAACTGTGATCTGGATACATGGGAGGCGATTTCCCTTGTTCCCGGCCTTGTTCCCGTCTGGGTGTCCCACAAGGAAAAAAGTGCTGGGGATCTTGCGGCCATCATTCTTCCCGGAGGCTTTTCATACGGAGACTATTTTCGTACGGGGGCAATCGCCGCTCGCTCCCCCGTCATGGACCTGGTCGGGGACTTTGCTCAAAAAGGCCATCCAGTCCTTGGGATCTGCAACGGATTCCAGATCCTTGCCGAAGCCGGAATCCTTCCGGGGACCCTTCTCCCCAACAGCGGACGGACCTTTCTTTGCCAGGAAGAATCTCTTGTGATTGAAAACTGCCGTACTCCCTTCACGACCCTTTTTGATCCCGGGACTCCGGTGACCCTTCCGATCGCCCATCAGGAGGGCCGCTTCTTCATCGATCCCGACCGGCTCCAGGATATTGAAAAAAAAGGCCAGGTCCTCCTCCGGTATCTCAGCAATCCCAACGGTTCACTTCGTGAAATTGCCGGATTGACGAATGTGACCGGAAATGTCGTTGGCCTCATGCCCCATCCGGAAAGGCGAGCCTCCTCTCTTTTTGGAAGGCCCGACGGGCTTTTGTTTTTCCAGTCTCTCGCCCTTTACCTCGAGCGTCAAAGTCTTCGGACCCTTTCCGAAGCGCACTGAACATTATCGAAGAGTACGCATGACCGCCGACACTATCTCACGATTCAAAATACCTGCCCATGAAATGGAAAGGATCAGATCCTTTCTCGGCCGGGATCCGAGTTTGACCGAAGAGGCTGTTTTTTCGGCTCTCTGGAGTGAACACTGCAGCTACAAGTCAAGCCGAATCCATCTGCGCAAGTTCTCCTCGAAGGGGCCACGGGTCCTCATGGGACCCGGTGAAAATGCCGGCGTGGTCAGGGTAACGTCCCGGACCGGAATTGCCTTCAAGATGGAGAGCCACAACCATCCAAGTTACATCGAACCGTTTCAGGGGGCGGCCACAGGAGTCGGGGGAATCCTCCGGGACATCTTCGCCATGGGCGCTCGTCCCGTGGCACTGACGAACAGCCTGGTCTTCGGTTCTCTCCGGCAGCCCCGTCAATTGACCTTGTTCCGGCGGGTCGTGGCCGGAATTGCCGCCTACGGAAACTCCATCGGGGTTCCCACCATGGGCGGGGAGGTCTGGTTCGACGAACGTTATGCGAAGAATATTCTCGTGAATGCCTTTGCCCTGGGTCTGGTCGCCGAAGACGGCATCATGAGTGCCGTGCCCCCACCAAAGCCCCTTCTCGCCGTCTACCTTGGCAACAAGACCGGCCGTGACGGTGTCTCGGGGGCGGCCATGGCTTCCCGCAGTTTTACGGATGGTGACACCGATCTCCGGCCCCAGGTCCAGGTGGCCGATCCCTTTGTCGGGAAAAAGGTCATGGAAGCAACCCTGACAATCATTCGGGAAGGACTGGCCGGTGCCATTCAGGACATGGGAGCGGCCGGCCTGACCAGTTCCTCCGTTGAAATGGCCGCAAAGGCAGGACTGGGAATCGAGATTGATGTGGACAAGGTCCCCCTTCGGGATTTCTCCATGGAACCCTGGGAGATTCTTCTCTCCGAATCACAGGAGCGGATGCTCCTTCTGGTGGAGGAACCACGGGTCGAAAGGATCATGGATATCGCAAGGGAGAGCCAGGTTTCGGCGGCCGTCGTTGGCCGGATCATTTCCGATCCCATATTTCGGGTCAGGAAGGGCGAGACGGTTTTTGCCGAAGTCCCGGTTCCCTATCTGACCGACCACGCCCCTCTCTACGACCGGCCGGCCCGGGCCCGGGTCCACGCCCCCTCCCCTTCGGCCCATCACTCTCCTTCTGAGGCCGGACGCCACTCCATTGTGGAGCTCTTCCACCGTCTCCTCGACCACCCTAACGGGGGATCGGCCGAATGGATTTCCCGACAGTTCGACTTTGAAGTCGGAACCCGGACGCTCCTTCCGCCCGGACATGATGTGGCCGTTGTCGATCTCCGGGAGGAGGAACATGCCGTGGCAATCTCCATGGCAGGATTTTCCCATCCCCTGACTCGGGATCCCGGCCGGGGCGCCATGCTTCTGGTGGCGAAATGCGTCACCGATCTCGCCGCCGTCGGAGCCTGGCCCGTCGGACTCACCGATTGCCTTAACTTCGGGAATCCTGAACGTCCCGAAACCATGTCGGACTTTGTCCTGGCCGTCTCCGGGATTGCCGATGCCACAAAACGCCTGGGCATTCCCGTCGTTTCGGGAAATGTGAGCTTCTATAACGAGACCGACGGAATTTCCATCCCGCCGACCCCCATCCTTGCCACCTGTGGTCTCCTTTCGGACCGGCGGCGGCTTGTTCCGGGAAGAACCTTCCGGGCAGGACTCTCCCTGGCCCTGGCCGGAGCCTCGCATGACCTTTCCCTGGGAGGCTCTTACCTCGACTGGATCCTTGATGAACCGGAGCCGGATCCCGTCCCTCAGGTCGACTGGGAGACCCTGGCCCGTCTCCAGCCCTTCATGAACGTTGTTTTGGCCGGGCGGACACTTTGTGCCTCCCGGGCCATCGGGCGGGGGGGCCTCCTCCGTTCCCTGCTTCAGATCGTCGCGGGAGGACCGACCCTGGGGGTGGCCCTATCGCTGCCGCGCCTCGACAACCCCCTCCAGACCTTTTTCTCGGAGGCCCCCGGACGGATTCTTCTCGCCTTTGAGCCAGAACACGCCCGCTTCATCGAACAGTCGGCCTTGGAATTTGGCATCCCTTTCCGGACAATCGGCATCACGGTTCCCCATCTCTGGAACATCCGGTACCAGGACAGGGACGGACGCTCTAAGGAGCTCTCCGACTCACCCGAACAACTCAAGAGACGTTATTCCGCCTCACTCGCCGGCCAGATGGAGGAACTTCCCTGATGGATCCGTCCCAGGAGTCCGAAGCTCCGGATTCCCCCTTCGATAAATTGAAAGAAAAATGTGCTGTTTTCGGAATTTATAACCACGCCGAGGCCGGGAATCTGACCTATCTTGGCCTCTATGCCCTCCAGCACCGCGGTCAGGAAGGTTGCGGAATCGCCACCATGGATGGCGGACGCCTGATCATCAGAAAGGGAGAGGGTCTGGTCTCCGAGTTCTTCCGGGAATCGGTCATCAGCGAACTCAAGGGGCGCTCGGCGATCGGCCATAACCGTTACTCCACCGCTGGCTCCGACTCCCAAAGGAATCTTCAGCCCCTTTCCGCCTACTTCAGCGATGCCTCGATGGCCCTTGTCCACAACGGGAACCTGACGAACGCCCTGGAACTCCGGAAAGTCCTGGAGGAGGAAGGAGCCCTTTTCACGACCGATGTCGACACCGAGGTCCTGGTCCACATGATCGCCAGAAGTCGGGGGGAAGATTTCGTCTCCCGGATGGAGGCCGCCCTTGCCTCTGTCAAGGGTTCCTATTCCCTGCTTGCCCTTCTTCCCCATGCCCTGATCGGCATTCGCGATCCTCACGGCTTTCGTCCCCTTTCCATCGGAAAGCTGGGAGACTCCTATGTCCTGGCCTCGGAAACCTGCGCCTTCGACCTGATAGGGGCCAAATACCTCCGGGATGTGGAACCGGGGGAAATGGTGGTCATTACCGACTCGGGAATCGAACATTTCCGTCTTTTTCCCAAGATCCGGAGCGCCTCCTGCATCTTCGAGCTGATTTACTTTGCCCGTCCCGACAGCCGGGTCTTCGGCATTCCCGTCTACCAGGCAAGAAAACGCTTGGGAAGGCGGCTGGCCCTGGATGCCCCCGTCGAGGCAGACCTTGTCGTTCCTGTTCCCGATTCGGGGCTGGCCCCGGCCTTGGGGTACTCCGAGCAGTCGGGAATCCCGATCGACATGGGGCTGATCCGGAACCACTACGTGGGACGGACCTTCATCGAGCCCCGTCAGTCGATCCGGCATTTCGGAGTCAAGATCAAGCTCAACGCCGTTCCTGAGCTTCTGGCCGGGAAAAGGGTCGTGGTCATCGACGACTCCATCGTGCGCGGAACAACAAGCCGGAAAATCGTCTCGATGTTGAGGGAGGCGGGGGCCCGGGAGATTCATATGAGGGTGACCTCCGCGCCGATCCACTTCCCCTGTTTTTACGGGATCGACACCCCGAACCGGGGCGAACTGATCGCCTCCACACATTCCCTCGACGAAATACGCCGCTACCTTAAGGCCGACTCCCTGGCCTACCTCTCCATTGAGGCCATGGAGGAGGAGGTCATCTTGAGCCAGACCTTCCGGGAGGGCGAGCCGCGCACGGCGGGATCCTATTGCAAAGCCTGCTTTGACGGCAATTATCCCATCGCCTTCACCCAGGAAGAGCGAATCCAGTACGGCCTGTTCGAACGTCCGGTCCGTTAGCTTTCCGACAACCCCGGCACGGATACAGCCAGGAGGCCATGTGAAGGTCCTTTCTTCCGGAACCGGCAGAAACCCCGTTCCTCCTCCCTTAAGGACCGCCTGGAGTATGTTCGAGGAGACCTTGGCCCAGGTCCGGGAGGTAGTCTTTCCCCGGATAGAATGGTTCAGGGTGTGGTTCAGGCTCAGGAGGGTGGCCCGGAGCAAGGCGGACCTTCTGTCCAGACTGGGAGAGTTTGCCGCAGGGACGGGACTTCAGGACTACTGGCCCAACACCGGGACCCATCACCCGAAGATGAATGGCTTGATCGAAAGGATCCGGGAAACCGAACTCCTCGAGACCCATCTGAGAGACTGGATGGAATATCTCGAGGATCGTGAGACCTCCGGTCTTCTGGCCCGTCTCCAGGAAGACCTCTCTCGCCGGACCGTCTTTCCTCATACGATCGTGGTGACACCGGACTCCCCCTATCTGGGGCTTTCCTTAAACGATATCCGGAAAACGGCCACTTCGGAGGGAACCATTCCCTTGACAGCCCTTCGGGGGAACCTCTCGGTCGAACTCGGCCCCCGGCTTCCTCTGGTGGCTGGAGACAGGCTCGTCATGCTTTCTGCCTGGAAAAAGCTGCGCGAGGTTCCCCCCTCTTCAAGGATTCTCAAGCTCGATGGTTCCCCCGACCCGGGAACCGGTTTTTCCTGATCCTTTTTACCCCCGACATTACAGGCGAAGTGCGGTCAGACAATCACTCCCTCGAGACCCGCCTTCGTGCAGGAACGGATCTTGACTGAGACGACCTCCCCCGTCTCCGGAAGAGGCCGATCGCCCTCCCGGGTCGCCCGGACGTGCCGGAACTGGGGAGAGCGGCCAGAGAGCCGTTCCAGGGAGGGATCGACGCGCTCGACAAGGACCTCCTGGACCCTTCCTACCTGGTTTCTGTTCTTTTCGAGGATCAGGGCGTCGAGGTGTTCCTCAAGACGCCGGAACCTGGCTACCGAGAGATCCCGGGAGGGCATGTCCGTCCAGCCGTGGGCGGGAGTTCCGGGTCGTGGTGAGTAAATGAAACAGAAGGCTCCGTCAAATCGGAATTCTTCCACGGCGGAAAGGGTTTTGGCAAAGTCTTCCTCCGTCTCTCCACAAAACCCGACGATCAGGTCTGTTGTCAGGGAGACGTGGGGAACCGCCTCCCTCAAACGCGAGACCCAGTCCCGGTAGAGGGCCAGCGAATATCCCCGGTCCATCCTGGAGAGAAGGGAATCGGAGCCTGACTGGAGGGGCAGGTGAAGGTGGGGCATGACTTTTTTGCACTCTTTCATGGCGGAGATCATCCCCGCGTCCATGTCCGAAGGATGGGAGGTGGTGAAGCGGATCCGGAGAAGTCCGTCGATGTCGTTCACAGCCCGGAGAAGGTCTCCGAAGGATTCTTTCGTGCCGGAATTTTTCCCGTAGCCGTTGACATTCTGTCCGAGAAGTGTGACCTCCCGGTATCCTACGGCAACAAGCTCCCGGATCTCCTCCACGATCGCGGCGACAGGACGGCTCCGTTCTGCTCCTCTTGTCCGGGGAACGACACAATAGGCACAGGCCTTGTCGCAACCCTCCTGCACAGTCACAAGAGCCGTGACTCCCGGGGGCCTGATGGCGGGAGGCGTCGTCATTTCGGGAAGTTCATAGTTCCGGCCCAAAAGAACCCTCCTCCCCTCTCCGGGATGGTGAAGATCTCCCAGCATTGGAATCAGGTTCCTGACCTGGGAGGGTCCGGCAATCAGGTCGATTTCCGGCATGAGACGATGGAGATTTTCCTGTTCCCGTTCGGCCATACATCCGGTGACAGCCAAGACCACGGTTTCATTCCCTTTTTTATGCTGCCTCAGGCGACCGAGGTCAGAGAGGGCTTTCTGGTCGGCCTTGTCCCGGACCGTGCATGTATTGACCAGGATCACCGAGGCCCGGGCGGGATCGTCAACGGCCCGAAAACCTGCTTCGGCCATGAGACCGGCCATCCGTTCCGAGTCGTGGACATTCATCTGGCAACCGAAGGTTTTTATATAGTAGGTATCGGATTGAGTCGGGGAGTCATCGTCCATCAATCGGTCTTTCTTTGAAAGGGTGGGGGGAAAGACATCATCATAATCGTCCTTCTTCCCTGTCCTGGTCGTCCAACAGACGGCTGTGGCGGACAAGGAAGACATCGAGCCTCATCCAGTCTCCGGGTCCCAGGGAAGAAATTCTGAGCGAAAGAGCCTGAAGGATCTCCTCATCTCCCGAGGCGCCCTTCAGGATCTCGAGAAACTGGGCCGGCGTAAGACCCAGGACCCGGAGAATTTCCTCGTCCATCGGGCAGGGAAAGACATAATCTCCCAGGGTTCCGCAAAGCCGCATGCGGCCCTTGTCGATCGCCCGGGCCAACCACGGGACCCCCATCAGAAGGATCCGCCCGCTCCGGGGAAGGCCGGGGGCGCCGGACGTAGGGCTCAATCCTTCAGGGCCTCCACCACATAATGGTAGGGATAGAGGTCGTGGGAGCGGATCCTTGTAAATCCGGCATCGATCAGAAGGTCATAGAGGGAGACTTCGGAGGCCCGCTCGTCGAAAGGGGGCCCAACGGGGGTTTCTTCCTTTTTCCAATCGATGACGAAAAGCTGTCCCACGGGTTCCAAAATCCGGAAAATCTCCCCAAAGATCTCCCTGGGATGGGAAAGTTCGTGATAGACATTGGCCATCCAGACAAGCGCCATCGATCCGTCGGAAAGGCCGATCCGGTCGGCTGTCCCCACCATCGTGCGGATTGGAAGATCCCGATCCCGTTTTTTTCGCTCGCCCTCGAAGTGCTCGAGCATCTCCGGCTGGAGCTCGATGGCAAGGCAGGTTCCCCGTCCCGAGAGAAATTCGCAGAGGGGGAAGAAAAAATACCCCGACCCTGTTCCTATCTCGGCTGCATCGCCATGCTCGTAGGGCCGGATCAGAGGAAGGAGGCGGGAAGGATCCTGGAAGGAGAGCCGCTCCGGATCATGAAGTCTCGCTACATGACGGTGGTCAAAGAGATGGGCCAAAAAAGCCTCCTCGAAATATAATCATCAATATCTTCACAAGGGTCATTCTACAACAAACTCCGGCGGTGTTCACCCGCAAAGGAGAATTCCCTGCGGAAGAACTCCATTTTTGTGGTAAGATTTTCGGCTTGAGTTCACTTCTCTGACCCGGGGTCGACAATGAAAATTATCCACAGGTATCTTTTTCTTGAGCTTCTGACCCCGTTCTTCCTGAGCCTTTTCGTTCTCGTCATCCTCCTGCTGACCCAGCAGGCTCTCATGATCATGAACCTTCTGGTCAACAAGGGACTCTCCGTCGAGACGGTTTTCCGGCTTCTGGCGATGATTTTCCCTCAGTTTCTCAGCATGATCATCCCCGTCTCGGTCCTGACAGCGTCGACCGCCACCTTTCACCGTCTGGCCTCGGACGGGGAGATCATCGCTCTCAAGGCCTCCGGGATCTCCCTCTCCCGCCTTCTCCTGCCACTCTTTCTCTTTGCCGCCATCGGATTCGGGACAAACTTCTACCTCTCCCTCAAGGCTATGGAAACCCAGGGGCTCTCCCTCCAGGACCTTCTCGTTCGGGTCTTCCAGAAAAAACTCTCATTGGCCATCAAGCCCCAGTCCTTCAACAATTTCATGGGCCGTTTCATCATCTACGTCGAGCGGATGCCCACATTGTCCCACCTCGACGGGGTTTTCATCTACCAGAAGGGAAAGGGGCCAGGAGAAAGCACAGTCATCTTTTCCCGGGCCGGAGATTTGTTAAACGAGCAGAATCCGCCCGGTCTTCGCCTCAAGCTCTCCAACGGAACCCTTCTCCAGCATGGAACGGCCCTGCAGTACATCCGTTTCGAATCCTACGACCTGACCATCCTTGGCAAACACTCACATGACCATATCCGGGTCAAGAGCATAAGCGAAATCCGGGCCGAGATCCGGGCCTCCTCCCACCCCGACCCCTCCCTCTTCCGGGCCCTCGAGGACCGGTACAAGAACTATGCCTACCCATTTTCCTGTTTTTTCTTTGCCTTTTTGGGAATTCCCTATGGCATCTACACAATGAGATCGGGGAGGCTCGCCGGATTCGTATTCGCGACGGTCACCATCATTCTTTTTTACATGATGAACACCCTTGACGACCTCATGGTCGCCAAGCGTCTCCTCTCCCCCGCTTCTGCCGCCGTGGCTCCGGACATCGTCCTGGGCCTTCTCATGACCTTCCTTTTGACCCTGGTCTTCCGCGAAGTGGATATCCGGGCTCATCTTCCCCGGATCTCTCTCCCCCAACTCTTCGGAAAAGGCCGTCGTCCATGAGGATACTCACGCGCCACCTTTTGGGAGAGTACCTCAAGATCTACTTTCTCTCGCTTGTCTCGCTCGAGGCCATCTATCTCGTCATAGACTCTGTCGAGAAGATCAAGAATTTTCTTTCCCACCAT
>DAIBTC010000159.1 GCA_027415345.1 Nitrospirota bacterium | reverse complement strand
TGCGTTATAATAGCTAAAAATCGTTTTTTTGCCGCAAGGAGAATCGGAGTGTTTTCAGGAATCATCGAAACGACGGGCCTGGTTCAATCTTCCGTGCCAGCCCGGGGAGGGAGCCTCACCGTCACGGAGGTTGCCTTTGCCAAAGAACTGGTCGCAGGCGAGTCCGTCGCCATCAACGGGGCCTGCATGACGGTCGTTTCCAAGGGCCCTGACCGTTTCTCGGTTGACGTCTCCCTCGAAACCCTCCGGGTCACCCGCATGGGCGAGATGCGCATCGGCGAACGTGTCAACCTCGAACGGGCGATGCGTCTCTCCGACCGTCTCGGGGGCCACCTCGTCCTGGGCCACGTCGACTGCCTGGGCCGGATCGAAGGCCGGAGGTCTTCGGGAAACACCGAATTCTTCTCCCTTCATGTGCCGGCCCCCCTTCACCGCTACCTGATCCCCAAGGGATCGATCACCGTCGACGGGATCAGCCTCACGGTCAACGCCTTTTCCGACAGTCCGGACCGGACGGGATCCCTGGTGGAGCTTGCGATCATTCCCCACACACTGGCGGTCACAACCCTGGGAGAGCGAAAGCCTGGCGACCGTGTCCATCTCGAACTCGACCTGGTCGGAAAATATGTGGACCGCTTCCGGGAGGTCGATGGGGCTCCTGCAGAGGCCTCCCATGGCTGAGACATCCCATGTCCGCCATTGCCCTGTCTGCGCCTCGGAGCTTTCCGACACCCTCAGGTCCGTCTTCTGTTCGGAGCGCTGCCGGAAGATCGATCTTTCCCGGTGGCTTTCGGAGGAGTACCGGATCCACAGCGGGGAAGGGGACGGGGAGGGGACGCTCGTCCATTCGAGGGAGATGGAATCATCCGTCCGGATGGATGAGGAGGAGGAACGATGACAGGCGGGATCCCGGGTGGCGCTTCCGGCTCAAGCCCGCTCAAGGGAACTCTTTACGGCATCGGGGTCGGCCCGGGGGATCCCGAACTTCTGACCCTCAAGGCCGCCCGGATTCTCCGGGAGGTTCCCGTCATTGCCGTTCCCACCTCCTATTCCGATGCGGGATCGATGGCCCTGGATGTAATCGCCCCCATTCTCGATGAGCGGAGAAGAGCGCACCGTTCCCCCGAAATCGTGAGTCTTCTCTTTCCCATGACCCGGGATGAAACCGTCCTGGCGGAGGCCCGGAAGACGAACGGAGAGATTCTGCTGGGCGCCCTCTCCCGGGGAGACGTGGCCTTCGTGGCCATCGGAGACATCCTGTTCTATTCGACCTTCGGGAACCTTTTGACCGGACTCATTTCCCTTCGTTCCCCCCTTCCTGTGGAGGTGGTTCCGGGGGTGACCTCCTATTCCGCCGCGGCGGGACGCCTTGTCGAACCCCTGGTGCAGGGATCCGAGCGGCTGGCCATCCTTCCGGCCGTCTACGATCCCTCCGAGATCGAGTCCGTCCTTGACCGCTTCGAAGTGGTGGTCCTGATGAAGATCAACAAGGTCTTTGCTCCGGTCCGGGATCTTCTGGAAAAGAAAGATCTTCTTGACCGGACCGCCTTCGTCTCGATGGTGGGTCGTCCCGAAGAGCGGGTCAGCCGGACCCTGGACGAGCTGCCCCCCGATTCGGTCCCTTACATGTCGCTTCTGGTGATCAGAAAAAATGGATGGTTGAAATGATGGCCCTGTCTCCCGCCAACCGGGACCGCGACGCAGCGGTCCGTTATGTCCAGCGCTATTTTCTTCCCAGTTCGGCCCTTCTGGGGATGGTCGGCATGATCGGGGTCTTTCTGCTCTCGACCGTCGAGTGGCAGCGGCACACCCTGACGGTCATGGCCTTCACCCGGGAGATGACCATCGGACTGATGGGAGCCCTCCTCTCCCTGCTCCATGCCCGCTACCAGTACTTTCTCTTCGAGAACTTTCCCGGCCATTACCGGGAAATGCTGGAGAGGGCCGACCGGTTCGCCCTCGAACGGCCCCCCGCGGTCCGGCACCCCCGAAGGACGCTCGTGGTGGGAGGGTATGCCGCCGGCATCCTCCTTTACGGAACGGCCATCTGGCTCCTGCACGGAGGGGTTTCGTGGATCGGGATCGTCTCATTTGCCCTGTCGGGTTTCTTCATCACCCGGGTCGTCTTCTGGAAAAGGGTGGTCGACACTGAAACCGGCGGAAAGGGAGGTGCCTGATGGCAAGGATGATCAAAAAGACGGAGCGGGGACGGGTCTACTTCATCGGGGCGGGTCCGGGCGATCCTGACCTGCTTACGGTCAGGGGGGCCCGGATTCTGGGAGAGGCCGACCGGATCGTCTTTGCCGGAAGCCTCGTGCCGGAAGAGGCGCTTCATGAATTGAACGACCGGGGCCTCTGGGTCGATTCTGCCGGTCTTACGCGCGAGCAGATCGTAAATCACCTCCTCGAAGGAGTGGAAAAGAACGAAATCGTTGTCCGGCTTGCCTCCGGGGATCCCTCCATCTTTGGGGCCATGGCCGAGATGACGACCGAGCTTGACGCCCGGAAGATCCCCTGGGAGGTGGTGCCCGGGGTCTCCTCGGTCTTTGCTGCGGCGGCCGCCCTCCGAATGGAGCTGACCCTTCCCGAAGTCAGCCAGACCGTGATCCTGACGCGCACGGCAGGAAGAACCCCCATGCCTCCGGGGGAAGAGATCGAGGGCCTGGCCGCCCACGGGGCGACCCTGGTCATCTTCCTCTCCATCGACCGGATCGAGGAACTCGTGGCCCAACTCCTGACGGTCCGGGACCCCCTGACACCCGCCGCCGTGGTGGCCCGGGCAAGCTGGGACAACGAAGTCATCTGCCGGGGGACGCTCTCCTCCATCGCGGGCGAGGTCCGCAAGGCCCGGATCATGCGCCAGGCCCTCCTGATTCTGGGAGAGGCCCTCGATCCGGAGCTCAGGAAAAAGGCCCGGAGCCGTCTCTATGCCGCCGATTTCACCCACGGCTTCCGCGAGGGATCCAGTTCGGCTTCAAGCCCTCCCTGAAGGAGGCCCGGCCTCCCTTTTCTGTCTTTTTCAACTTCCTCCGCCTGGCCCTGTCGTGATCGTCCGATGTTACGAAAAAGGAATCCTTCGGTTTCTTTTTTGTTACGTCCTGCTCCTTCCCTGATTGATTCTTCTTACCAAATCATTGTGGATTCCTGTTTAATAGGATTGTCTATTCTGGCATGCTCTATGCTTATAATAGAAATTTACTTTTTCGGAGAGAGGAATTTCCTTCTTCTCCCGGTCAATCGTGTCCGTCCCGGACCTTTGCGGGGTCCCTTTCCCGTAGTGAAGGATGATTC
>DAIBTC010000158.1 GCA_027415345.1 Nitrospirota bacterium | reverse complement strand
GCAAGGCTTTGTTCCTGATATCCGTTTGAATCCAATCCATACGAAATTTTCCACAAAGAAACCTTTTGTCCGCCCGGATCAGATGGGCTCCTGATAGAGAGCTGTATCCAATTGTCATGGAAGGCTTTTGTTGCCCATGATCTCCTACGCCGTCCGGGGAACTCCATTCCGACCATGACGAAACGGCTTAACAGGTCTTACAGAGCGTGTTCCAGATGACATCCTCGGTCCTCTCCTTGTTTATTTGTCAATTTTTTCCGCTTGGACGACCTGACGGAGCGCGATCCAGATGTCATCCATGACAGTGTTGATCGTCCTGCCGCTCCCGTCGCCTTTCTTGCAAAGCCAGCCCGAGCTTGCGGACTTCATTGGCGCTGATCTCATTGATCTTCTGGCGACTGTTGTCTGTTTGGTAGAATGATAATCAGCTGAGACCCTTGGTCGGAGATTCCCAAAGAGGCTTCTTCATACAGCCCCTAAAGATGAATCTCCCTCTCACTGTGTTGAAGCTTGGGAAAGGGAAGGGTACCCCTTTATGGCTCAAGAAAAGAAGCGCTCCTTCGGCATTGTTCCGATCGCCTTTGATAGCGATGGCTCTCCTCTCTTTTTGATCCTTCGCGCCTATCGGAACTGGGATTTCCCGAAGGGAGTCCCCGAATCAGGCGAAACCCCGCTTGAAACCGCCACGCGCGAATTCTTCGAAGAAACAGGAATCCGGGAGTTTTCTCTGGCCTGGGGAGAGATGTGCAAGGAGACCAAGCCCTATTTCAAAGGGAAGGTGGCCCTCTATTATCCGGTTCAAACCGAAAAGCGGATGATCTCCCTTCCTGTCAGTCAGGAACTCGGGCGTCCGGAGCACAGCGAATACCGGTGGGTTCGATATGATGAAGGGCGGAGGCTCCTTCCATCCCGACTGATTCCGGTTCTCGAGTGGGCGATGAGGCTGGCGACCGAGAAGGACGAGGGGGAAGGGCCTTCATGAGGGAATGGCATCCAGTCCACCCTGATACACCGGTCTCAGAGAAGCGGCTTTAGCCGTTTGGTGATAGGGACGACGATGACTGAAGGTCCGGGATGGTCAAAGGCCGATTGATACGCCTTCCTGAGGTCTTCGAGGGAGTCAACCAGGACGCTTCTCGCCCCGTACCCCTTTCCCAGGGCCACGATGTCGATCCCAGGCAGATCGAGTCCTGGAAGGTTCGGCGTCTTTTCCAGAATGGCGAATTGCTTGAGAATTCCGTATTCGTGATTCTGAAAGACCACGTAGATAATATGGACCTTTTGCCTGACAGCACTGTAGAGTCCCTGAACTGAGTACTGGAAGGATCCGTCTCCCATGAACGCCACAACCGGCCGGTTTCTTCCCGATATCCGTTCGCCCAGGGCAAGGCCCACGGAGGCAGGGAGCCCCCAGCCCAGACATCCCGAGGCCGAGGTATAAAAGGTGTCGGGGGTG
The DNA here is from genome assembly GCA_027415345.1 of Nitrospirota bacterium. Lineage (GTDB taxonomy): Bacteria > Nitrospirota > Leptospirillia > Leptospirillales > Leptospirillaceae > UBA4572. The sequence goes on along the minus strand of DAIBTC010000158.1, from coordinate 1,867 downwards.
TTCATCCGAAATACGTCCTGCCGGAGAGGAACGATGGACGGACACTCATCGACAAGAATGATCTCCCGGTCGGTGACGTCCTTCAGGACTTCAAGCACTGCGTGGGGGCGAAGCGGATGGGAGGAGGGATCTTCATGTTCCACTGGTTTCCTTCTGGGTGATGGACTACCCGGGCGCGTTTGGAGATGGTCCTGAATTGCGCTGAAAAAGAGCTTGGCGTCACTCAGAAGGCTGTCGCCTGCGACGGACTTTGAAGCGATGTTCGGATCGTCGGTGACATGGAGGAGGGAAGCCCCTTCGGGAAGGTATTGGCCGGGAATCCAGGGATAGTAGCGAAACACCGGTCCTCCGATAACCAAAATGAGATCGTGGCCCTCGAGCTTTTTCGAAAGGGAACCGATTCCTGAGGGAAGGGCCCCCTGAAAGAGAGGATGATCTTCTGGAAAGGCGTTCCTCTCCGAAAAGGGACCCGTCCAGACAGGCGCCCCGAGACGTTCGGCAAAACGGATAGACTCTTCCCAGGCTCTGCTCCTGGCCACCTCTCCTCCAAAGACGATGACAGGGTTGCGACTTTTGTTGATGAGGTCCGAAAACGCGAGGAGACGGACGGGATCGGGAGCCTGGCGGGTCGACACGGTCCGAAAGAGATCGATCTCGGGAATCGACTTCTGCCAATCGTCGAGCGGGAGCGAGAGGAAGACCGGGCCCTGGGGAGGCTGCATGGCGGTAGCGTAGGCCCGCATGAAGGCCCCCGGCACGTCTTCAGGACGGGCGGGCTCATAAGCCCATTTGACGTAGGGCCGAGGGAGGGTTGTTGCATCGATATTGGTCAGGAACGGTTCGGAAAGGAGCATCTCCCTTGTTTGCTGGCCGGCGGTGATGAGAAGCGGGGTCTTGTTCTGAAAGGCCGTCATCAGGGCACCCATGGCATTTCCGAGACCGGCTGAAGTATGGACATTCACGACCACGGGGCGCCTGAGGCTTTGGGCGAGCCCGTCGGCAATGGCCACAACACTCGCCTCCTGCAAGCCCAGGACATAGTCAAAGTCCTCCGGAAAATCCTGCAGGAAGGTCTCTTCGGTCGATCCCGGATTGCCGACGATCACGGTCACATCGAGTCTGCGAAGCAAATCGAAGGTGATTTCCTTGACTGTCCTCAAGGGCTTCTCCTTTCTTTTGGTGGAATTCGACAGATCTTTTTCCTCATGAACCTTTCTTGAGTGTGATTGTAGGCCCCTAGATGTCAAGATACAAAACGGCCGTCAAAAGAATCTATTGTCATGTCATTTCAATACTTTAAAGCAGTATCAATCATTTATGGGGGAATTTGAGATGAGGTGAAGATGAGATGACTCTCGTTTTGACATCCTCCCCTTCCTCTCGCTTCGCTCGCCGCGAAAGCGGAAAGGGAGGGGATTCCTTCCTGCCATCTCCCCGGCTCTTCACGGGGATGGATCGGGAGCCTGAATGGTCAGGCCACCGACTCGGAGGAATGACCCTCCGAACAGGCGCTTCGGGCGTGCCCCGCCCTGAGAATGTTCCTTGCGGCGTTCACGTCCGCATGATCGGCGTGACCGCAGGAGACGCACTGGAACGTCGCTTGGTCCGGCCGGTTCTCTTTCGACACGTGACCGCAGACGAAACAGGCCCGGGACGTGTTCCTGGGATCGACCCGGACCAGACGACCTCCCAGCCTCACCAGCTTATATTCCAGGAGGGAGAGGAAGATCCCCCATCCCTGGGACAGGATGGAGCGGTTGAGTCCGGACTTCTGCCGGACGTTTCGCCCGGGGGTCTCCCTCGTTCCCCGGGCACTCCGTGTCATGTTCCGGATTTTCAGATCCTCGACATAGACGATCGCTTGGGT
>DAIBTC010000157.1 GCA_027415345.1 Nitrospirota bacterium | reverse complement strand
CCCTATATCAGCGCCAAAAAATGTCACCCCATGTCTGAATTCAGGGAAAACCTCCCACTTCCTTTATTTTATTGGGATCGATCAGGAGAAGCAAGGCGAACCCCGCCACGGAGGCCGGGAAATATCCTCAAAAGCCGGCTTGGGCTAGTGACCCGACTCCCTCCCCGAAAGGCCCGAAGCACCTCGAGGGCGAGGGTAGAGGATCTCCATCGGATAGCCGTCGAAATGGGAAGACCCATGGATCATGGAGGCTGACATGCCCCGGCTGTGGGGATTGGATCGCCTCAAAAGATTGGGACTCGGATAGGATCGGGGCAGGGAGTCAAAGAAATTAAGATCAAGGGAGCTCTCCTCCTTGAAGTCGAAGAGGAGGGCTTCCAGAAGACCTGTTTTTTCACAATAACGGAATTCGAGTTCGGGAAGAAGCTCCCGAAGTTCCAGCAAAAGCCGGTTGATCTCCTGATACTTCAAGGGCGTATCCTTTTTCATGCCATCCCCTCCCTGCCCATGGGCCAGACCGCTTTCACCCTTTTCGGAATGAAAATGAGGAAAAATTCCGATAAACCATTAAACTATATTCTCTCTTTTCTATCCGTCAAGGAAGGATCAAGTCCCGACTAGAGATCAACTTTAGTTTATATCTAGTAATGATAAAAAAATTTTTAATCATATTTGATTTATTTTCAAATCACAAAATCGTGATTTGCGTCACAGTGGGGATATTCCCTCACAGGGGGATTTCATGTAGACTGCATCTTTGCGAAAGGGTATTTCCAACTCTCAAGGGACCAGTCATCAAGGCTCTTCAAGGGAGCAGGCAAACCATGGCCTCGGCTGACGCCAACCGCAGCAAGGAACGATTCGCCGAACTGAGAGCCCTTCTGAAGGGCCACGGAGACCTCGTCCTCCAGGCCTTGACAGATCCCCTGTGTGTCCTCGATCACCGGGGAATTCTTCTTGAAGCCAGCGATTCCTTCTGCCAGCTTCTGGAGATTCCCCGGTCGGAGCTTCACGGAATCCATGCCTCCTCCTGGGATCGACGCATCCCCCCCAGCCGGAAGGCCGAAGGGGCTTTTCCAGAAGGAAGACAGCCGGCTCTCTTCCGCCGGAGGGATGCCTCGCTGATCCCGGTCGAAGCCGAGTACTCCTGCGTAAAGATTGGCAACGACTGCCTCATCCATCTTTCCGCTCACCCGCTGAACAGAGACCTTCTCCAGCCCGACTCCTCCTTTCTTTTTGAAAACAACGCCGCCGCCATTCTTCTTCTGGACCAGGACGGGAAGATCCGGAAGGGAAATCCGGCCTTCTGGAAGATGACCGGATATACGCCGGGCGAAATTTCCGGGCTCTCCTTCGAACTCCTTTTCGATCCTCCCGAAATCTATCGGGAGTTTCTTCATCTCCTCCATCATGTCCTTCAGGGAAGAAACATCCGGTCGAGCCTGCGGCTCCGGAGAAAGGACGGCAACCTTCTCTGGGCCGAGGTGACAGGGAACCCCGCCCGGATGGAGGACCGGAAGGAGGGGGCCATGCTGGTCCTTTTCGATCTGACCGACCTCCATGAAACCCGGAAAAAAATGGAACGGCGACTTTCCGAGGATCCCCTCACGGGACTTCCGAACCGGCACGGGTTGGAAGGAGCCCTGAACGGGGCCCTGGCCCGGGCCAAGCGGAAAGGCTCAGTCTTTGCCGTATGTGCCCTCGACGTCGACGATTTCCGGCCGATCAACGACCGTCTTGGCACTGAAAAAGGCGACTTGATCCTGGGAGAACTCGGGAAAAGGCTTCGCTCCCAGATCCGGGGCAGCGATTTTGTGGCGCGCATCGGAGGGGACGAATTCGGACTTGTCATCGAGGACCTCTCCCTCGAAAAGACCACCAACCAACTCTCCCATGTCCTGAACCGGATTCACCAGGCCATCGAAACCCCCTTTCCCATCGGCCGGAACGAGGAGATCCGGATCAAGATCAGCATGGGGATCGCCCTCTTTCCCTCCAACGGGGACGATGGCGACACCTTGGTCCGTCAGGCCGATGCGGCCCTCTACCAGGCAAAGTCCTCCAAGGACTCCCGCTCCCAGTGGTGGTCTTTTGGAGCCTATCTTCCCGCCCCCTCGGCCCCCGAAACTTCCTTCGACACCTATGGACCGGACACAAAGGAGCTTCTCCGGCGCCACCAGTCCCACATCGAGTCGGTCATCGTCGAGTTCGTCGAAGCCTTCTTCGCCCAGCTCGAGCAGGATCCGGAACAGAAAAAAATCCTCGAAGGCCAGGACGAGGGAGAGCTTCAGAATATCGCCTCCCTCCAGGCCAACCACCTTCGCTTCCTGCTTTCTCCCGAGACGACCCGGGACCAGATCATCGAGCGTGCCAGGATGACGGGACGGGCTCATGCCCTGATCGGGGTCAATGGAGCCATGCTGACCCAATCGATGGCCCTCTACCGGCGCCTCCTCTCCGATCATCTAAACCAGACCTTCCTGACAGCCCGCGACCGTTACCGCCTCCTTCTCGCCAATGAAGTCCGGCTCCAGGACGACCTCCAGGAAGAGCTCCGTGCGGGTCTCGAGGTCTCGGGAGACTATTTCGCCCTCCTGTCGGCCCCCCTCCCTCCCCAGGGAGCCCTCTGGGCCGATGTCCGGAGGCAGGAGGTGGAACTTCTCGGAAAACTCCCCTCCATCGCCTGCGTATTCCTCATGCGCCTCAACAGCAACGGATCCTTCATCATCGAGGACAGCTCCGGACCCAAGGGCCAGGAAGGGGCCTCCATCATGCGCAACCCTCTTTTTGAAGCGGTGGTTGATCCCGATTCGCCCCGGGGACGGGGTCTCATCGCCCATGCCTGGCGCAGTCTGTCTCCCCAGAAAATTTCCAACTACCAGAAGGACCTCCGGGTCCTGCACTGGCGGGAGGCGGTCCGGCCCCTCGGAATCCGTTCGGCGATCTCGATTCCAATCCGGAACCCCGATGGGACGGCCGTCGCCGTCCTCTCCCTCTACGGCTCCTATCCCAACCAGTTCGACACCCCCTGGATCACCCAGTTCTCCCGAGGCCTCGCCCAGCGCTGGGAAAAGCTCTGGGAGCTTTGTCGGGCTCCCGCCAGCATCATTCCCGAAGACCAGGCGACCAACTACCGGAGAGAGCTCTTTTCCGGGGGACTCTCCATGTATATGCAACCGGTTTTCGACCTCTCCACGGGCCGGCCTGTCAAGGTCGAGGCTCTGGCGCGCCTGATTCGCCCCAATGGAGAGATTGTTCCTCCGGGCTACTTTCTCCCCTCTCTCGGAGACGCCGAACTTGACCGGCTTTTCCGGGCGGGACTCGACTTCGCCCTGACCTGGATTTCCCGCTG
>DAIBTC010000156.1 GCA_027415345.1 Nitrospirota bacterium | reverse complement strand
TACGGAATGAATTGCGACACCCCTTTGCCGCAAAGGAAGGCCTTTCCGCTAGAGACCGTGATGTGGAGTTTCTCTACACGAACTTGCGCCTCTTCAGCGGCATCCCCGTACGATGGATTTTATGCCGTACGAATCCACGCCAGGGGCGGGCGGTGATCGACGATATCGTACGGAATGGATTGGGAATGATAAATCGTACGGATTGTGAGGCACTGGTTCTGACGGGAGAGGGGCTTTTTTTTCTTGACGCGATCGCCTCCAGGATTCTCGCCCTTTTGTAAGGAGGAACTCGGGGCCATGTTGTTGATGCGGAAGAGCCTTCTTCTCTATAATCCCCCGTATTCTGGATCGGAAAGTCATTTCTCGTGATTGGATGCTCCGCCCACCCTAGATGAGGATCGTTGTCTTCCATGCCCTCTTTCCCTGAACCACATGCTGCGAGAAATTCTCTGTCCGTCTATGTTCTTTCTTTCAATCAAGAGCACAAGATTCGACCCGCTTTGGAGAGCGTTCTGTGGGCGGATGAAGTCATTCTCGTTGACTCGGGAAGCACCGACAGGACTGCCGACATTGCCCGCGAACTCGGTGTGACTGTCGTTCAGGTCCCCTTTACCGGTTTCGGGGCTCTGAGAAACGAAGCGGTGTCCCATTGTCGCCATGATTGGGTGTTCAGCCTCGATTCCGACGAACGGATGACGGAGGAGGCCAAGGCCGAGATTCTCTCCATTCTCTCTTCTTCCAGCCCGATGGACGCCTATCTGGTCCCACGGAAAAACTACTTTTTGGGACAGTGGATCCGACACTCCGACTGGTATCCAGACTATCGACAGCCCCAGCTATTCCGGAAAGGGGCCTTCACCTACACGAACGATCTTGTCCATGAATCTTTCGAGATGAGTACTGACAAGACCTTGGGGCACATGCGGGCGGCCATAGTCCAGATACCCTTTGCTGATCTCGGGGAGATGATCGGGAAGATGAATCGCTACTCCTCCCTCGGGGCGGAAAAACTTGGGTCAAGAGGCCGGAGAGGTTCCATTCTTTCGGCCTTCCTCCATGGAATCTGGGCTTTTTTTCGCCATTTCGTCCTGAAAAAGGGCTTCCTCGACGGGGGGGCCGGATTTGTCATTGCCCTTTACAACTTCGAAAGTTCCTTCTACAAATACGCCAAGCTTTTCGACCGGACGATCCGGGACGAGTCCAGATCCCGGTAGGACGGAGACTTTCTGGGGCTATGAGTTTTATGAGGGAGAACAACAAAAACACCCATGACATTCCGAATTAGCTGATTGATGAGTGCCATTTGCTTTCTCCGTCCGTAGCCGGTTCATCGACGGAGTCAGAGTTGATCCCTGCCCTGTTGGTCACGATATCCGACCAGACTTCATCGAGAGAAATTTTCCCAAGACTCGCCAACCCCTCGATAAAAGCCCGAGTGGAAAGAACATGCGTTTGAGTCAATCCGATCGCTGCGGAAAGAAAGCGCCGGTCTTCGGAAAGAACGAGCAGGATGTTCTCCTTGTGGGCAAATGTCATTTCGCGGGCCAGTCCCAGGATGGCGGCTTCACCTCCATTGCGCGGAGGATTCTCCGGCTTTAGCCCGGCCGCATTTTCCAAAATGGCTTTCTTTTCCGGTGTGGAATTTTGGTAGGCGTCCCAAAGTTGCATGGCAGCAATGAGCGTTGCTCCAAGTTCGGTTTTTTCAACCTGAACCCGTGGGGCATTCTCGGCGATGAAACGGGCAATGACGGCCGCATCGGGATACTTGGCGGCAAACCGGGTCACTTCGTGGGCCACCGCATCGGCGATGAGGATCCGGACCTCTGGTTTGAAAAGAAGCAGCAAATCCAAGTGTCCGCTTTTTGCCAGGGAAATGAGCGGGCCGGCATCCGGAATCACGATGTTGATCGTCCGGATCATCAGGAAAGCGCCTCCTCAAGAATGGGCATCGCTCGATCAAGTTCTGATCTGGTTTTTGGATCCAGAACGGCATCACCCCGATCGATCCCGTTTTCCCTCATGGCATCGAGGAGTTCCCCGTACCATTCGAAACCGAGGAGGTCCATGGCTTCGGTGCGGCTAATGGCCCCATCGGCGAAAGCTCCCAGTACAAGGCGAATGCCTGTTCTGGCGTTGAACACAAGATGGGTTGGATGACCCCGGGTTTCAATGAGCAATGATTCGTTATCGGCAAGATTGAAGTGCTCTCCGAACCTGTTTTTGGCTTCCGTGGCGGGAATTGTTTTCATGACGCCTCCGAAGAACGTGTAAGCGGTAGAATTCAATTCTAGCATAAAATAGATAAATAGCTAATTGGCTAACTAGATAATAAAAATCAAGAAGAAATCCGTCATCGGGTAAAAATTCTCAAATTGTGTTTGACATCAATCATAAAGCGTGAGTACCCGACTTTCCTTCCCTGCGCTTTCCCATTTTTTTTCCATCACATTCGGTCCAGTCTCTCAATCGTCGGGAACCTCTCGTCGGATCGTCCCGATATCAGTCCCGTTCTTTTGCCTTTCCCCGGGGATGGTGCTCCTCCAGGGTCTTTTTGAGATGGGCGAGCGAGACGTGGGTGTAGATCTCGGTCGTGCGGATGTCCTCGTGGCCCAGGAGAAGCTGGATGGAGCGGATGTCGAGGCCTTTTTCGAGAAGGTGGGTCGCAAAGGAGTGGCGGAGGACATGGGGGGAGAGAGGGGATGTGATCCCGGCCTTTCGTCCGTACTTCTTGATCAGGGTCCAGAGGGCCTGGCGGGAGAGAGGAGCCCCGTCCCGGGCCACGAAGAGCTCGGGGCCGGGAGGATGCCAGAGGGAGCGGACCGTTTCGCAATAGGTCCGGACGAGGGCCAGGGAGGCGCTGTCGAGGAAGGAGATCCGTTCCTTGGCCCCCTTTCCCGTGACTACCAGGGCCCCCGTCTCGAGGTTCAGCCGTTCCATGGGGAATGCCGCCACCTCGGAGACCCGGAGTCCCGAGGCGTAGAAGAAGGCCAGGATGGCCCGGTCCCGGACCCCTTCGGGACGTTTTCCTTCCGGAGCCGAAAGAAGCCGGGCGATCTCCTCCTGGCTCAGGACCTTGGGAAGGGTCCGGGGGATCTTGGGGGAGGAGAGCTCTTCCGTGGGGTCCTTCCGGACTCCTTCCACCTCGAGGAATCGCGACCAGGTCCGGAGCGAGGAGAGGACGCGGGAGCGGGAACGGGCGGAAAGATCCGGTTTCGAAGAGAAATAAAGGGGGAGATCCTCCGGATCGAAGGTCAGAAGGGTCTTACCCGAAGGCGAAAGGACGGGCAAAGGAGCGGAGGTCGGAGAGATAGGCCTGGGCGGTGTTCTGGGATTTGCCCTGGGCCAGGAGAAGCTCCTCCTCGAAGCGATCGA
>DAIBTC010000155.1 GCA_027415345.1 Nitrospirota bacterium | reverse complement strand
CGAGACCTCGCGAAACCGGGAGGGAACGGAAAAGGGGGAGGGATCCGAGCTCAGGCGGTAGAACATGACAATGTCCGCAAGTCCCCCTTCAAGTTCGTTGATCAGAGAGGCCTCGTGGGTGTGGAAGGACTTCACGGGGATCCTCTTCTGGAAGGTGCCATGGAGGTAGTGCTGGAGAAATTTTTCCCTGTTCGGCGGAACACCGAATCCCGTCCCGATGCGAAGGGGATCGGTTTTTGTCATCGGGGTGAAGGAATGGAGGAGTGTCTCGGAGCGATTGACCCGTGCTATGATTTCCTGAGCAAGGTCCCGAAAGAGAAATCCCGCCTGGCTGAGGTAGACTCGTCGGCCAATCCTGTTAAAAAGGCTGACTCCCAGTTCCTTTTCAAGAAGCTGGATCTGGGTGCTGACGGCTGGCTGGGTGACGGAAAGGCTTCGGGCCGCCTTGGTAAAATTCAGGGATTCGCTGACGACGAGAAAGGTCTGGATCTGGGACAGGGTCATTATTTTTCCTTTTGCATTTCCGTCTCCCGAAATGTCGGGTGACTGATGTTTGTTGGCGAGAAAAAACCGAAGTGCTTCTTTTTTTTATTATACATTTTTTTCGGCACAATCTTCAATAACCTTTTGTTTTGATGTTCGAGATGCGCTGAATTCGGAGAGGGGAGAGATTCTGTTGCGCTACTGTTTTCGACCGATTCTTCTTTTCTCCCTATCGGCACTATTGTTTTGCTTTTATTCTAAAATCACCTCGTCCTTTGTCGATTGTTCCCTGGCTGCCACAATCTCTTCCGCACCAACGGAAAGCTCCTCTTCGAACAAACCCTTTGAGCTGACACTGCGATCGGCCTTGGAGATCGCCCTGCGTTCCTACCCAGGAATTGGGGCGGCCCAGCAGGGGATTCTGGCGTCGAGGGCCGGGATCGGAGTGGCGCAGAGCCAGTACTACCCGACCCTGACCGGTTCGACGACCTATACCCGGGAAACGGGAAACTTCGGTCCTCAGCCGGGCTTTCCCTTTACCATTCCCGAATCTCCTGTCTCCTTTGATTTTTACCAGGCCCAGCTGACCCTCTCCGAAACGCTCTTCTCCTTCGGTCGACGAAGGTCGCAGGTCAGTCAGAACCGTCACCTTTACAAGGCCGCCAGAAGCCAGCACCGGAGGACCCTTCAGGATACGGTCCTGGGTGTAGAGAGGGCCTTTTTCCTGGTTCTTAAGGACCAGAACCTTGTCCAGGTGGATGACCTCACCATCGATGACTATCGCCTTCAGGAGGAGGTGGCCCGGATCCGCTATAAGGATGGGGTTGCCACCTCCTATGATGTGTTGAATGCCCGCGTGAACCTCTCCAATGCCCGCCTTGCCCGGGTGACGGACAAGAACCAGGAAAGGATCGATCGCTTGGCGCTCGATCGGGCCATGGGGGTGGTGGCCCACGCCTCCTACCGTGTTCAGCCTCCCTCCCATATCTCCTCCCCCGAGCTTAACCCGGACAAAGCTGTTTCGCAGGCACTTTCCAAGCGCCCTGATCTTCAAACCCTCACGGAACAGGCACTTGCCCAGAAGCAAGTGGTCAAGTTCAACCAGGCCCAGTTTTTTCCGACGGTGCAGACCGTTGGCGCCTATAGCCTCGACAGCGAGTTTTTTCCGCTCGTTTACAACTGGTCGGTGGGGACAACCCTGACCGTTCCGATCTTCAATGGATTTCAGTTTGTCCACCAGACACAGCAGGCTCGGGCGCAGATGCGCCAGATGCTCTTTCAGCGCGAAGACCTTCGCCAGCAGACAATTGTGGAAGTTCGTTCGGATATCCTGAACATCCGTACATTCCGCGAGAAGGTGGCGGCGGATCGGGAAATTGTCGACCAGGCGCGGCAGAATCTTTATCTGGCGGAAAATCAGTTTCGGGTCGGGACCGGAACATCGGTGGCGGTCACCCAAGCGGAACGGGATCTGGCCAGTGCCCGGGCCAACCTGGTCCGAGACCGGGCCGACCTTTCGATTGCCGTGGCCCAGCTTCGCCATGACCAGGGGCTGAACCTCGATCCTGTGACCCATCAGATTCCCCAGGAGCTCCCGTGAACTCCCGAATCTTTTGGTCCGGATTGATTGCAGGGATCTCCCTCCTGATTTTGTTGGATCCCGGCGTCAGCGTCCGGGCCTGGGCCGAGAGTCCCGGGGCGATGGCCGTTCCCACCTCTCCGGGGCTTCCCCAGGTGACAGGCAAGGCGGAAGGGGCTGCCACACAACGCTGGTCCATCTCTCCGACCTATTCGTTCTATCTCTTGCCGGGAGGCGGCCTCTCCCGATATCTTGATCAAGGGATGGGGGTCGGGGGAGAGCTCTCCTATCGTTTGGGGGACCTTCCGGCCGGAGAACACTCCGAAAGTCTTCGCTCCCATTTTCGTCTGCTGGGAGATCTTTCCTATTTTCAGATGACGCCGGGACCCAATCTTGCCCCCCCTTCGACCGGCGGGTTTTCCAGCTCTTCATCGCCTGCCTCTCTCCCTCCGATTCCCGGATCGGCCTCGGTGACGGGATTTATCCTGCGAACGGGGATGGCCTATGACATCTTTGGAATGGTGCCGGATTCATTGGCCCTCCACCGGATTCTTGTTCCCTATGTTCGGGTGGATGCGGGGGCGGCTGACTTTGCCGTCTCGAATGTTCCCAAGATCTCGGGCCACCCCTACGGAGGGGTTGTCGACGCGGGCGCCGGCTTCTCCCTCTCCATTCCCGGTTATCCCCTCGGGGTCTTTGGGGAGGCCGATCCCACCCTCTTCGATTTTTCCGGCAATGTGATGACCATTTTGCCTCTTGTCGCTGGTATCATGGTAAGGTTCTGATAACTCCTCCCCGGTGAGGACCATCTTTGGAGAGATTTTTATGAGTGAAAGCCCGAAGGACAAAAACGACGCCACCGACAACAAGGTTCGACTTCCCAAAAGCTTCATCATTCTGGGGGGAGGGTCGATTCTTGTCATGGCGGCCGGTGTGGTCTATACGATTTTCTTCTATCTGTCGCTTCCAAACCACCGCGACCTCGACAAGTCGGGCCAGGCGGTCCGGCATGTGCCACTGCCGGTTCCTCCGACCAGCTTCTTTCCTTCGGGCCAAGGGCCCAAGGTTGTCGTCGCGCCGGCGAAGGTGAGCTCGGCCGCCACGGCGGTGCCGACGGCGAAGCAGCGGACGACCGACTGGCAGGCGACGGCGGAGAAGGGCAGGGTGGTCGAGGGGCTGGTGGGTGACACGACGATCCAGGGAAGGCCGTTCTTCTCGAACAGGATCGTGCCCTGGTCGCCGACGGCGTAGCAGATCACGGGCACCCGGACGCCGGGCCTGGTGAACGGCACGCAGGCGACGCCGTTCAGGTCGACCG
>DAIBTC010000154.1 GCA_027415345.1 Nitrospirota bacterium | reverse complement strand
GGGGAGATCAGCGCCTGCGCCGCCTCCGGGGCTTTCAGCTGGGATGAGGCACTCCTGCTGGTCAGGGAACGCGGCCGGCTGATGGCCGCCGCAGCGGAGACCAGCCCCGGGCGAATGCTCGCGATCGTCGAAGCGCCTCCATGCCGTGTTCATGCTCCTCGACGCCCTGGCGGGGGGATGGTGGGTCTCTCCGCAATCCTGTTTCTTCACCGCCTTCCGCTGCTCTCCCAGGTCCTGATCGAAATCGTCCTGTTTGCCATCGCCGCCGCCGGTGTTTCCGTAGCCGTTTCGTCGAAATACATGCTGGCCGCCTATTCCTTCCTGGTGCTGCTGGAAGCCTCGATCTCCTGGGTTCTCCTTCATCCCGAGCACGGCTGGACCGTGGCAGGACTCACGCTTCTTTACTGGATTTTTCTGATCGGGGTGGCATCCGAAAGCGAACGTCTTCTGGAGCGCTCGGTCCGGATCCGACAGGAGCGCGACCGGATTCTCGCCACGGCCAGCCATGATCTTCGGCAGCCCCTCCATGCCCTCTCCGTATACAGCGCCGTCCTGGCCTCCAGCCCGACGGAAACGGCCCTTCGGGAGATCGGGAAAAATATCGACCACATTGTTCAGGAACTGGGAGGGATGTTGAACGGTCTGCTCGACCTGTCGAAGCTTTCGACAGGAGGGTATCGGCTCCAACGGCAAATCATGCTTCTGGATCAAACCGTCGCCGGTGTCTGTGCCGAATTCATGTCGGCCGCAGCGGAAAAGGGGGTGACGATCCGCCAGACTCTTGTGCCGGTCCGAATGACCGGGGACAGTCTCGCAGTGGCACGGATCGCCCGGAACCTGATCGACAACGCGATCAAGTTCACCGATCGAGGGGAGGTCCATATTGGAATGGCCCTGTCGGAAAACGGGGGCGTCATCCTTTCAGTGACCGATACCGGAAGGGGGATCGCCCCCGCCGAACAGGGCCTCGTCTTCGAAGAGTTCTATCAGGCGGGAAGCCCCGGCCGAGACCGCGGTAAGGGAGTTGGATTGGGGCTGTCCATCGTGCGTCGCCTGGCGACCATGATGGAGGCGGATGTGACCGTCAGATCGGTGGTGGGGAAGGGCTCCTGTTTTCAGGTGAATTTTCCCGGCCCCGTATTTTTCTCCCAGACTTTTCCGGTCGAGCCGGATCAAGGAGGCGGAGCGAGGTTCCTTGAGGGAGTCCGGGTGGTCGTGGTGGACGACTCCCCCGACATCCGAAAGAGCATGGGGACCCTTCTGGCCCTGTGGGGAGCGGAAGTCAGATCCTGCGCCACATCTGGAGAGGCCGAAGCCTTGCTGGGGGAGGGGGGGCCTCCCGATCTCCTGATCGCCGACCTGAGACTTGAGGACGGGAAGAGTGGCGCCGAGATGGCTCTCCGGCTTCGGAGGGTCTTCGGCCCCTTCCCGGTTGTGATCATCACCGGTGAAACGTCGCCCCGGTGTTCGTCGGAAATTCCAAACCCGGACTTCGTCCTGTTGAAAAAGCCTATCCCGGAAAGGTTGCTCCAGGAGGAGATTGGAAAGATCCTGGCCCGATCCCGGAAACCCTGAAGGTCCCTGATCCTTCCCTACCCCCCACCAATGGAGGGGTTGTTGCCCTTTCCTCCGACTGATAAGTTGAGCATTGGGATGTGTGAAGACTCCTCTTAGCGTCTTTCACCTATTGTTTAACAAAAACGAGTGAGGACTTATGAACCCCGCTTGAAGGGAATCCTCATGATCGGATTGGTCACGGGAACCATGATTCTTTCAGGGTGCACTACGGGATTGGTGGCTCCTTATGGCACCGAGGAAGGGTCGGGTGGAGCCCATTATACGGATCTGACGGTCGGATCTCCGCTCAAGGACACCCCCAACGCGACGTCCCTGAAAAAAAGGAAAACCTGTAGCGTCGCCATCATCGGTTTTCAGACAGACGGGGATTCGTCAACGCAAACGGCTATGAAGAACGGAAACATCAAACACCTTGTTTCGGTCAAGCACCATATTACCAGTGTGCTGGGTTTACTTTATACAAAAGTGTGCACAATTGCGAAGGGACGCTAGTTCCCGGATGGTCGGACAGGGGCGCGGGTCGAGCGCCCCTAATGACGGTGATTGAATGGAAACCTCTCCCATCCAGGCGGAGGTTTCAAATCCCCGAAGAGACCATCAATGCCATCCTATCGATGGAGGATCAGAAAATGAGAGTAGATGCGGTGTCGCTGAAAAAATCGACTTTGTTCGGGCTTCTTGGAGTCCTGTGCATGCTGATGGGGGGCTGTGGCGGGGGAGGATCGGGCTCATCTGGAGCTGTCGCCGGCGTTCAAAATGTGACCCCAGGTCAATTGGCAATGTGGACGGTGTCTCTTTCCAGTTATGGTACAAGTTTGGTTTACGGGACAGGGACAGGGGGCGGATTCGATAATCTTGTTGCGAGTATTATTGTGACTCCTTGCTCCTCGGGATCCAGGAATTACTCAATCAGCGGAAACACCTTCACCTTTTCGGATCAAAACTGTTCGTCAATTATCGATAGATTGAACGTTACGATCAACGGATCCGGTTCCTTGGCCGTCTCAACAAGTGGAGCGACACCGTGTAACGGTTCTTCCTACCCAAGTTCAGGAGCTACTAATATTTTTTCCATGAACAACTTTTCGGAATCTATCACGTATCGTCCGCCGGTGTCAGCCGTAACTGGACAGATTGCATTAGAATATGAATCTTTAAATTGTTCTCCGAGTTCCCTGACAGTTCCGATAAAAATATCTATCTCCTCCACCGCCCCCCTTACCGGACAATTCCCTGTCAAGTCAAATTTGAATGCGTCTTTCAGTAATCTGCAAATAGACGAAGTTATCACGTTTACAACACCTTTTATTAATAACATACCGCAAACAACCCTCCAATCACTCACAATCAACTCGGGAAGCTTTTCCCTCAACGGGGTGACGTATTCCTTTAGTACACCTCAAGGACCCCTCACAGTAAATTCAAGCAATGTTCCTTCAGGGGGAACCCTGGTCGTGACGGGGCCCAATGAGACGGAGACCCTCGTCATTTCCTCCTCATCGACCGGAGAAGCTCTGGTGACCATCACAAAAAATGGAACCGTGGTCGCCAATGAACCCCTTGCCACCTACATGGGCTAATAGAATGGGGAAGAATCTTCGACTTGGAACATGAATCTTTCCCACAAAATGGAAGAATTGTCGATCTCCCCACCCCACTAATCTGATCTCAAGATAAATGGGCCGATTTTTTTTAATTGATCATCCATGTCCCAATATCGCGAATCGATGAACTCCGAAAAAATCACTTCAAACCACCAGCCAAAGGGGTCGGAGGAAACATGAAGAGACATTTTTTCACAAGAACTACA
>DAIBTC010000153.1 GCA_027415345.1 Nitrospirota bacterium | reverse complement strand
CCTTTTTGGAGGAGCAATCCTGAACAGGACAAACTTTCACCGCGCACTCGAAGAGGGAGCGGACTATTCGGGATCCTCCCGCCCCCTGGGCAGGGAAACCGATCCCGAACTTCAGGAAGCCGAAGACTTTGTTCCCCGAAACAGCCCATAGACAGGAGAGATAAAGATGCCTTTTCCCGTGACAGCACCCTATTCTGAAAAGTCCTCATCCGTCTTTCTGGCCGAAGTCGTCTCCCGGGACGGTCCGCATCTCACCTGCGAACACAACGGGCTGCGGATCCAGGCCCTCAGGGGAACAAGCCTTCTGATCGACCCCGTTCCCGGTGACCGGGCGGTCCTGATCGAAGTGGAAGAGGGGCTGTATCTGGCCATTGCGCTTTTGTCCACCCGCTCCGACCAAACCTCCCGATCCATCTCCCTTGAGGAAGGACTCGATATCCGGTCCTCCGGAACCATTTCCATCTCCACACCGGAAGGGATCCGTCTCGAAAGCGCCACCCTTGATGTCAGGGGAGAGAGTTGTCGACAGTCTTTTTCCCATCTTTCCATCGAAGCCGCCAAAGCGACCATCACAGGAAATCTTCTTTCCTTTGTCGCCAGAAAGCTCGAGCAGATCGCCAAAACCGTCGAGACAACCGCGCACTGGATTTCATCGCGTGCCCACACGGCAACCAGGGAGGTCGAAACACTCGACCGCTCGATAGCGGGGCAAACCATGATCGAATCGGGCTCCGTTCTTTCCATCGGAGCCAAAACCACCATTGTCCGTTCAACCGATCTGGTCAAGATCGATTCCGACCAGATCCATCTCGGATAGAAAGATCCAGGAGGTCTTCATGTTCGCAAATACCCAGATGGGAGGAATGGCCATGGCTTTTCCGGATGTCTGCAAGACACCGGCGGGGCCGGCCATCGTCCCCATCCCTTACCCGAACATCGCAGCGGGACCCACCGGACTCCCTCCCGTGCCGACCATCCTCTTCGGGGGAGCCCCCGCCCACAATCTCATGACAGAAATCCCCCTGACTCAAGGAGACGATGCCGGCGTCGCGGGCGGAGTCATCTCCTCGGAAATGATGGGAAGCGGCATGTGCCTCGATGGAGCCAACACCGTTCTCCTGGCCGGAATGCCCGCCACCAGGCTGACATCTCCCACCCTCCAGAATGGCATTAACGCACCTGGAGCCTGTCTGGTCCCGAGCCAGGTGACCGTCCTTTTGCTGGCGCCATAACCCCATGAATTCCTGAGAAAAGACAAGCGCCATGGCTCAAGGCAAAGAGGTTTGGTCTCATCGAGACATCAAGAGGATCCCGGGGGCTTTATGGCTCTCATTTATCGTCCTCATCCTGGCCGGATGCACATCGATCGGGATCAATACCGCCCCGGACGCCAAGATTCGCCAGAAGGTCCGTTGGACCTGGGAGAAACAGGCCATCACCATCCATGTGATTCCCAACAGGAATCTGAACCTCTCCGACAAGCGGCCACACACACTGATCATCGGGATTGCGGAAATCAGCGATCCGAACGGTTTTCTTCCGCTTTTGCAGAATCCGGACAGGGCCATGGAAACCCTTGCCAGCGGCAAGAAGCGCTCCGGGATCCTGGCCGTCAGGCGATTTATCATTTCTCCCGGCACCGCTGGCGACATTGTCCTCGACCGCATGCGAGATGCGGTCTACCTGGGAATCATCGCCGGCTATTCCGACTACTCCTCCAAGAAGGATATCCGCATCCGTCCGATGCCTGTTCGCGTCAGACGCTCCGGCATCATATTCCGGAGCAACCACTTTCGGCCAGCCATGGTTTCTGTCCGTCTGATCCTTGGCCCGAAACATCTTGAAAGCCTTCAGGTCCTTGATACCACCAGGAAGGAGAAACACAAGAAGAAACAACCGGACAGTCCCCCTCCGGCAAAAACACCTTCGGCCATCAGGCCCCTTTAGGAGAGAATAGACGACCATGAAATCCACAAAACCGATCTTCTGGCACCAGGGACTTTTCCTTCAGCCACAGCATTTCCAACTGACCGACGCCCATACCACCGGAATGACCCGACCGGTCCTCGACACCGTTCTGCCCTTCGGATGGGGAGTCCAGACGATCGACATCCAGACGACAGCCCTCGGACGGGGATCGGTTCAGGTGAACTCCCTGTCCATGGTGCTTCAGGACGGAAGCTTCGTACAGTTTCCCGGAAACGCGGTGATCCGACCCCGTTCTTTCGAGAAAGACTGGACGTACAGGGACAAGCCGCTCACGATCTATGCGGGTCTCCGGCGCTTCAGGGACCAGGGCAAGAATGTCACCACCGTCCCGAATCTCGATTCTGAGGGAGACACCCGGTTTCTCTCCCTTGCCGACCCCGAAGAGGTCCAGGACCTTTACGGAGAAGGGCCTCCAGCCTCCGTCAAAACACTTTATTTCAATGTCCGCCTCTTCTGGGACAGTGAAATCGACAATCTCGAGCACTATAACCTTGTTCCCGTGGCGCAGGTCCTGTGGGAGGGAGGGGTCATCAAGCCAAGCCCTTCCTTTATCCCTCCCTCCCTCTCCCTGTCCACCTCCAGGAACCTTTCAAGCCTCGTCCAGGAAATCCGGAATGAATGCGCCAGCCGTTCCCGGCAACTCGAGGAGTTCAAGACCCCCAGAGACCAGAAGACGGAAGGGATGGACGCAGGATACATGATCTATATCCTCGCCCTTCGCACCCTGAACCGTTACGTCCCCCTCCTCTATCACTACGCCGAAAGCGACCCTGTTCATCCATGGCTCCTCTACGGAACCCTCAGACAGATGGTGGGAGAGGTCAGCACATTTTCCGACCGGGTCAACTTTCTCGGAGAGACCGATCAATCCGGAGAACCCCTTCCTCCCTATGATCACGAGGATATCTGGGGATGTCTGACCAAAGCCCAGACGGTGCTGTTTACATTGCTGAACAACCTGACTGTCGGACCGGATCTGATCATCCGGCTCGAAAAAATCGACGAATCCTTCAATGGAACCCTTTCCCAGTCCTTCTTCTCTCCCCGGACACGCTATTACCTGGTGGTCAAGACCGAGGGAGATCCGGAACGGGAAAGCTCCTCCTTCATGGACAATGCGAAAATCGGCCCTCCCTCCATCATCTCCTCCCTGATCAGAAGAGCTCTGCCCGGTGTCGAACTCACCGCCATGAGCGGACCGCCCCAGGGTCTTCCCAGAAGACTCAACGCCCAGTATTTCCGGATCGAACCGCATGACCCGGTCTGGGACGCCATCCGTCAGGAGGAGGCGATACAGGTCCATTGGCCGGGAGCACCTGAAGGTTCAATGATCGATCTTATTGGAGTCCGATAATGACAACACTATCCGATTGCCTCATCCCCCTTCTGGCCTTCGTCAAG
>DAIBTC010000152.1 GCA_027415345.1 Nitrospirota bacterium | reverse complement strand
CGGGGGAATTGTGATCACCCGGGGAGGCACCAACACACTGGATATCATCCGCGCCGTCAAAAGGAAGATCCGTGAACTTTCCCCGATGCTGCCGCCGGGAGTGCAGGTTGTGACGACCTATGACAGGTCCCGTCTGATCTTGAAGAGCATCCGGAACCTTCTGGAAAAACTTCTGGAAGAGTCCCTCGCGGTTTCTCTCGTCTGCCTCCTTTTCCTCTCCCGACTGCGCTCCTCTCTGGTGGCCATCCTGAGCCTTCCAGTCGGCATCTTTGCCGCCTTCGTCGTCATGGCGCGCCAGGGGCTGACCGCCAATATCATGTCCCTCGGCGGAATCGCCGTCTCGATCGGGGTCATGGTGGACGCGGCGATCGTCATGATCGAAAACATGCACAAGCACCGGGAGAAGGCGGAGCAAGGAGAGAGTCCGTGGAAAACCGCTCTCGCCTCTGCGAAGGAGGTCGGTCCGCCCCTCTTCTTCTCTCTCCTGGTGATTACGGTCTCTTTCCTTCCGATCTTTGCCCTTCAGGAACAGGAAGGCCGTCTCTTCAAACCCCTGGCCTTCACAAAAACATGGTCCATCGCCATTTCCGCCGGACTGTCGATCACCCTCGTACCCGTCCTGATGGGATTTTTAATCCGCGGCAAGATTCCTCCGGAACAGAACAACCCCGTCAACCGTTTCCTGGTCGCCCTCTACCGTCCGGTCATCGGATGGGTACTGGATCATCGGAGGCTTACGATCGCCCTGGCCGCCGGATTCCTGCTCACGGCGGCGGTCCCCCTCTCCCGGCTGGGAACGGAATTCATGCCGCCCCTCTACGAAGGAGACCTGCTGTACATGCCGACAATGACTCCCGGTCTTTCCGTAGGCGAATCGGCTCACCTCCTCCAGATCACCGACCGGCTCATTCGCACCGTTCCGGAAGTGAAAAGGGTATTCGGGCAATCGGGACGGGCGGAAACTGCGACCGATTCGGCCCATTTCACAATGTTCGACACGGTCGTCCGGCTCAAACCGAGAAGCCAGTGGCCCTCCGGCATGACCATGTCCCGGCTCCGGGAAAAGCTCGACAACGTCGTACGGTTGCCGGGCGTGTCCAACATCTGGACCATGCCGATCATCAACCGGGTGAACATGCTGTCGACCGGCATCAAGTCCCCTCTGGGACTCAAGGTGACAGCCCCCTCCCTCCAGACGATCGACCGGCTCGACCGGAAAATCCGCAACGTCCTCAAGACGCTCCCGGGAACCGCTTCGGTCTACGCCGACCGGCTTACGGGGGGACGGTACATTTCTGTCGATGTGCACCGTTTCAGGGCCGCTCGTTATGGTTTGAACATCGAAGACGTCAACCGCATGGTGGAGACCGCCATCGGAGGGGAGACCCTGACGACGGTCGTCCAGGGCCGCGAGCGTTTTCCGGTGAATCTCCGCTATCCCGGATATGAAAGGGGCTCGCTGGAAGCGATCGGATCCCTTCCGGTCCCCACACCGCAAGGGGGTCAGGTTCCTCTCTCCCGTCTCGCCTCACTGACGATCGAAGACGGCCCCACCATGATCAAGACCGAGAACGCGCGTCTGACCGGCTGGATCTATATCGATATCAAGGGAGGGGATCTGGGGGGGTACGTCGACCAAGCCAGGAAAGCGATCTCCCGTTCCATAAAACTTCCTCCGGGAACCACACTGACCTGGTCGGGACAATACCAGTCGATCGAGAGGGCCCGAAAAAGGCTGACCCTCGTTCTTCCCCTGACGCTCCTCATCATTGTCGCCCTCCTGTACGTCCATTTCCGCAATTTTGCCAAAACCGGCATCGTCCTTCTCTCCTTGCCGTTCGCGCTTCTTGGAAGCCTCTGGTATCTTTACGCCCTTCATTACCGGCTTTCGGTGGCGGTTGTCACCGGAATGATCGCCCTGGCCGGCATCGCCGTCGAGTTCGCCATCGTGATGATCCTGTATCTCGACCGTTCCGTCGAACACCGGAAGAATACGGGGCGCCTGTCGACCCCGGGAGATCTCGATCTTGCTATCGTCGAAGGAACCCTTTTCAGGTTGCGCCCGATCGCCATGACGGGAACCGTCATTCTTGCCGGTCTTTTTCCGATCATGGTGAGCCATGGCACCGGGTCGGACGTCATGAAACGGATCGCCGCTCCGATGGTCGGAGGAATGACAACCGCCATCGTTCTGAGTCTTCTGGTGATTCCCGTTCTTTACAGGATGTGGAAGGAGAGTGACCTCCGACGGGCGACCGTCGGGACGGACCTCCAGACCCCACACCGGAAGGAAACAAATCCCCTTCCGACTCACCCCCACTCTCAACAAGGAGACAATCCATGAAAAAAACGACAAAACGAATGATCGCCCTGACCGGAACCCTCACAGGCATTTTCTTCGCCGGAGCGATTGCCATGGCGGATGACATGGGCTCGATGAACGGCATGAGCGGGATGGGAGACATGTCTTCCGGAACCAGAAACATGAGCGCGACCGTCGGCCATGGAAAAGGGGTCGTCAAGGCCATCGACCACAAGAATGGAACGGTCACCCTCAAGCATGGGCCCATCAAGGCGTTCGGATGGAGCGGAATGACCATGACGTTCACTCTCCGCCACCGCTCCGACATGAAAACCCTCAAGCAAGGCGAGCATGTCGATTTCGATGTGGTCCAGGACGGCCAGGGTGCGGCCATCATCACGAAGATTCAGCCTGGCCATTGAGGACAAAATCACAGGAGGGCATTTCATGCTTGACCGAAGACAGTTTTTAAAAGGGTTGATCCGAACCGTGGCCTTGGGGATCGTGTCGTTCCTGACCCCGAATAGGGGAACGATTCCTCTGGCATGGGGAAAGCCCGTCCCTGGCACCGTCGACAAAAAGACTGCCCGATACCGGAATCATCAGGAGGATGGAAAAATGTGCATGAACTGTATGCATTTCATTCCGCCGAAGGGGATGGGCTCCATGATGGAGCACATGGGACAAGGGATGGAAAACATGGGTGGGATGCAAGGCATGGCGGGATCGGGTGCCAGGATGAAAGGTGCCTGCACGGTGGTGGCCGGCCCCGTCAGCCCCATGGGATATTGCCGGTTCTACAAGTCCAAAGGGTAGGAGGGTTCGAATCCTGAAGGGCGTGGAACTTTCCCTGTGATTCTTACCAGGAAGAGGGAAATCCCTTCATTCCACTGGAACACAAACATTCACATGGAGGTCATCCAATGAGAAAGCATCTGCTAGGAATTGCGATTTTTTTGTCGATTCTATTTCCGGGAGCGTCCTATGCGGGCAATCCCTATACGATCCTGATGGACAATAAAATGCGCCAAGCCCAACACGAGCTTGACTTGGCCGAAAAGTAGAAAGGGGTTGAACAGGACAGGTTG
>DAIBTC010000151.1 GCA_027415345.1 Nitrospirota bacterium | reverse complement strand
TACGGGTATCTCGCGTTTGTGGCCCAGATTGGCGGCCGGATCAATGAGGCGCTCCGCTTTTCCCGAGCCGCCGGGTCGCGGGTCCGGCGAATCGACCGTTCTGGGTCGGCCTGTTCAGGCGGGTCGTCCTACGCGGCGGGCTTCGCCGAGACCTTTGCGGCCTACCTGCATTTTTTCCGGGGAGACAGGAAACGGGCCTCCGAGCGGGCCGCCGCGACCGTCGCCCTGTCGGAAAGATACGGATATCTCCAGTGGGAGACGATGGCCCGGCTGGTCCTGGCCTGGTGCCGTGAAGACGACGCCGCCGTCCGCGAGGCCCGGGAGCGGGTCGAGCGCCTTCGGGAGATGGTTCCTGGCATCCTTCCGATCTTTCTTCTGGTCCAGGCCGAGACCGCCTTTGCGGCCGGTTTCCCGGAGGCGGCCCTCGAGGCCGCCCGGCAGGGGCGGGAGGAAAGCCGAAGGACCGGGACCGCCCTCGTCGATCCGGAGTTCGACCGGGTGGTGGGGGAGGCCTTCCTCGCGCTCGATCCGGGGAGGTTTCGGGGGGAGGCGGAGAGGCTGTTTCTTGCGGCGCGGGAGGAGGCCCGGAAATCGGGGAGCCACTGGTTTGCCTTTCGCTCAGCCCTGGCCCTTTCCCGGCTCGTCTCACCAAAGGAGGCGGAGCTTCCGGAATGCCTCTCCCGTCTGTCGGGAGGGGCGAGTCTCCCCGAGGTGCGGGAGGCCCGTGAGAAGGTCCAATCAGGAGACAAACGCTAAGGGAAATTGGGATAGGGCCAGAAGGGATGGGATGAGGGGAGATTTTAGGACGCCCACAACAGACTGAAGAAATCATCGTCCGAGAGAGTCGGAAGCGGAATGGACGACGCTATTCGATGAAGGATCGGAGACAGCAAGTCCGGATTCTTGAGGAAGAGATCCCGACCGAACCCTCCGAAACGATTCCCCGGATCCGATCGTGGAGTTCGAGGCGGGATTCCGTCACCTTCTTCGGTGGATCTCCTTCACACCCCAGGTCTCTCAGTCTCACCCTCGCCGTAATTTGGATCGCCATCAGGATTCACCCTCATTTGTCCTTTATCCGGAATGACAAGTGACGATTGGTAAGGATCCTCCTGTGCGTGGGTCTTTTTCATATAAGACACAAGATTCTCATGAGAGGAATCGGGGGCATGATGGACCCACCGTTGCGCTTTCTGAATGGCCTTTACAAAGGGAATCGCGTTCCTGCTATTCGAAAGGGCGGACATGGCGGTCAGATAATCCACCCTGAAGACGGAAGGAATGACAACCCGTTCCAGACCATTCGAGATGAGAATCGCATTCAGGACGCTTCTTGACAGACGTCCGTTTCCGTCCAGAAACGGATGAACCTCCGAGACGAGAAATTTCAAAAACATCCCTCGTTCCATCGGATCGTCCAGGGATTTCGAGAGGTCGAATCCCATCGACAAAGTTCCATGGACCTTGTCGGGATCGACAAACCTGTATGTTCCGGCCATATTTGGAATCGTCTTAAGTTCGCCGGGGCTCTTTTCCGGCCGACCTGACATCAATCCCCTGTGCCATTTTCTGAGAAGGTCAATGAAAGCTTGGGGGTCAGATATCTTTTCTATTTCCGCAAGAGCCGTCCTGTTGGACATCAGTATATAGGAGCCGATGATATCCTTGCTGTCCGCCGGCCGGTGAAGTGGGGCCGTGCCTCCCACCACGCTGATTGCTTCTTGCAATTCAAAGCGGGTTCCTTCGATGTAGTTTGAAAAATAGGCGTCTATGAACGGGAGAACCCGCAGCTCGAATCCAAAGGACCTATCGCCCCTATCGGTCGGTCTTCCCGTCAGTCCCCTGACGGGATCGGCTTTCAGGTGGAATACCAGCTTTTCAAAAAGATCCATCCTTCGTATATCGATGGCGGCTCCCTGAAAGCGCGAACGGGCTCCTGTCCGGGTTGGATTTTCCAGGGCTCTTGTCCCAAGAAGTTCTCCGCACAAGTCATCGAGCACGGCAAATTCCCTGGCAGAATTCATGCCTTGGGCGATTTCCCGGGCGCGATCCCTGACCAGGTTCACTTCCTCGATCCCGGCCGATTGATAGATCCTCGACAGGGCCTCTGCCGCCTCTTCTCGTGTAATCCCTTTCCGTTCCCCAACGCGCCCCGTCGAACTCGGCTTCAGGCTGTCAAGAATCGCCCGCGATCTTCCGGCAAGGAAAAGAGACGGGCCAAAGGGCGTATCGCCTTCAATTGGACCAGGGCCTTTCGACACTTGAACGTCGAACCCGGGGAAAGTCCGGACAGACGGCGAGGGACCGGAAAGGAACAGGGTCTTTCCGCCGGAAGCCAACGGACCATAAAGAGCCGACCGATAGGTCACGACATGATTTGGAAAGACATGACCGACAATGGTCATCCAATTTCGTCTTGAAACGGTCTCGATCCCTTGATCCACCGTGGATGTATAAATGCCTGGGACCAATTTGACAAGGCCACCCGCCTTGAGTCTGCGAGAGACTGCCGTCCGGTCCGCCCCATTTTCAGGAATGACGATTTCTCCGATGACTTTCATGGGTCTCTTTCAGGTTTTTGTAACAAATTCAAATCATATTCTTTGTGGTGTAATAAATATAAATCTTGTATAGTCATATTGTAACATTTTACAATCTAAAAGGGTAAAAACGATACAATAAGTGCTCTATCCCAGTCCAGGGATTTGATCATCATCGAAAGGGAGAGTGTACTCCTGATTGACAAGAGACTGGCAGACTGTGAAAAACTTCACATTGAATTCTTTTGGATAAGAGAACGTCTCCCACTCCGTATCCGAGATTTGAAATCCAGCATCTCCCGAATAAAAAGAACCATAAAATGTCCGAAACGGACACTTTATGGTTCCCAACTCAGAGGCGATAATGCCCGTAAATCAGAATTCGGATTTTTCCCCGGTTCATCGCGGTCCTGCTATACGAATGACCAATTTTAGGGAAGTGGCATAGCCCCTGTGATTTTTCAAAGATGACCGCAACAACTTTTAAGCGATCACCTCATGATGTGATTTCGGGACAGGCTTATAGAATGGGGTGAGTGAGGGGTTTCGAACCCCCAACCCCTGGAGCCACAGTCCAGTGCTCTGCCCTTGAGCTACACTCACCGTGAGAAATGCGGACGAACCCTGATGATCGGGTCCAAGAGAGCATTCTAGACCAGACCGTGGGAAAAAGACAACCCTCTTTTCCTGATTTTGGCCGGGAGGACCGGGTCGCGCCGTCAGTTCCCGCCGCGCTCCGACGGGGGCGGCGGGTTGACGGTCCGGACCAGAAGGTACTGGCCGGCCTCGACCGTCACCCGCTGGGTCAGGCTTCCCCCCGGGCCGAAGTCGGTCCCGGTCCGCACGGTGAGGTCGTAGGTGCCGGGAGGGAGGTCGACCGTCGTGG
>DAIBTC010000150.1 GCA_027415345.1 Nitrospirota bacterium | reverse complement strand
CTTACGGGGCTACAAGGAGCAGGGATCCATCAACACTCCCCTCCAGCTCGCGATCAACAACCAGATCGACCGCTTCTCCCTGGCCATCGACGTGATCGACCGGGTCCCCCGGCTCCAAATCCGGGGAAGCCACGTCAAGGAGTGGCTCAAAGGAGAGATCGTTCGCCATCTCGACTACGCCCGGTCCGAAGGGACTGATCTGCCTGACGCCGATTCCTTCCGGTGGCCCTTCGGAAAAAATGGAAAGACCTTCTGACTGAAGGTTCCGATGACCGATTCAAAAGAAGACCTCCCGGCCCCCCTTCCACGCGCCTTCTACGACCGGGAAACGGAGTCTGTAGCCCGGGATCTTCTGGGAAAACAGCTTGTTCGAGTTCATGAGGGAATCGTCCGGAGAGGGAGGATCGTGGAGGTCGAGGCCTATCTGGGGCCGGAGGACAAGGCCTGCCACTCCGCCCGGGGGATGACTCCACGCACGAAGGTCATGTTCGGCCCCCCCGGCCACGCCTATGTCTATATGATCTACGGAATGTACTATTGCATGAATATCGTTACCGAAGGCGTGGGGCAGGCCTGCGCGATCCTCCTGCGGGCCCTCGAACCCCTCGAGGGGCTACCGGAAAAGACCCGGGGTCCGGGGCTTCTCTGCCGGGCGATGGGAATCGACCGCTCTCTTAACGGCCATGATCTCCTGGATGAAACCTTCTTCGTGGCCGATGATCCGACCTTCATGGGGGGAGAAATCATAGCCCGCCCCCGGATCGGGGTGGGCTATGCCGGGGAGTGGACCGACCGTCCCCTCCGTTTCTATCTCTCAGAAAGCCCCTTCATTTCAAAACCCTGAAGACAGGGCCCCTGTCAGATTTCCGATTGAAAGACCCCCTCTGAGCAAGTCCCCTTCGCGTCAATCCGGGAGATCGACAGATCCGATCTCCCCAATGGCAAGGGTATGCTCCTCCCCCATTACCCTTCCTTCCAGATCTTTGTCCCTTACCTCCGGAGCCGGACGAACGGCCAGAAGTGCCAGGAAGGTCACTACGGCCGTGGATGAAAGATAGAGTCCGACAGCAGAAATCCCGTAGGACATGGCCAATCGCGTTGCAATGTAGGGGGCCGGAGAGGCCCCCACGATGCCTGCAAGATTGAAGGCCAGGGAGGCCCCGGTATAGCGGACAGGGGTGGAAAAGAGTTCCGCAAGGATGGTCCCGGCTGGACCATAGGTCAACCCAATGACGGAAAAGCCTGCCAGGAAAAAGACAAAAAGGCGGCCTCCCTGTTGCGGGGCCATCATGGAACCGAAGATCAGTCCGAAGCCAAAGATGAGAACGGTCGCAATCAGCATCGCCTCCCGGGCGCTTCGTCTGTCGGCATAATGGGCCGAAACAGGGATAAGAAGGGCGAAACAGAGGACTCCCGCCATCTGGAAGAGAAGAAAGCTTTCCCGTGAGTATCCCAGATGGGTTGTTCCCCAGCCAAGAGCAAAGACAGTCATCAGGTAGAAAAGGACGAAGGTGGAGAGAAGAGAGAAGACTCCTGCCAGGAGCGCCAAAGGGTGTTGACGAAGGACCGTCAGGATGGGGAGACGGACTCGTTCTCCCCTTTCCAGGGATTTCCGGAAATCCGGGGTCTCAAGGATCCGCAGACGGATCCAGAGACCCACCATGACGAGCAGGGCGCTCAGGAGAAAGGGAATTCGCCATCCCCAGGCGGAAAATTCCATTCGAGTAGTGAAATGAGAAAGGAGAAGAAAAACACCGGTGGAGAGGATGAAGCCGGCCGGAGCTCCGAGCTGGGGAAACATTCCGTACCAGGCCCGCCTGCCGGGTGGGGCATTTTCTGTGGCCAGAAGGACGGCTCCCCCCCACTCACCCCCTAATCCGATCCCTTGCCCCAGGCGGCATAGTGCCAGAAGAAGGGGAGCGATCAAACCAACTTTTCCGTAGGTGGGAAGAAGACCTATCATCACCGTCGAGACTCCCATCGTGAGAAGGGAGGCCACGAGGGTCGCCTTTCGCCCAACCCGGTCTCCGAAATGGCCAAACAAAACCGCCCCCACTGGTCGGGTCAGGAAAGCCAGGGCGAAGGTGGCCAGGGACTGAAGGGTCGCGGCAGCGGGGTGGCCTGGGGGAAAGAACAGGGCCGGGAAAACCAGGACCGAGGCCGTGGCAAAGATATAGAAATCAAAGAATTCGATAGTAGTTCCAACGAGGCTGGCCAGAAGGATCTGGCTCTTGGAGGCATGGGTGTTCTTCATTTTCCAAAAATTTATGAGGGTGGAATGGGAGGACCTGATGAAAGGTCCAGAGCAAACCCACGATACGTGAAAAAAATCCAACGGGCAAGACGTCTCTTTGGAACAACTCCCTGTCCTTTTGGCTTTCTCTCCCGAACTGACTCCCCGGGACGGGCCGGAAGTCACCCCTCGTCCATTAAAAAAGGGAGGCTCAAACCCCAATCGAAATTTCGGGAAGGAAGAGACAAAGGTTTCAAGACCCTTGGAGGATGAAAGTCTGTCCATTGGCATCGTACCATCGAGTGCTCCGGATTGGCGGGACATTTGCCAGAGCAGGAATCATTCCCGACTGTTTATGCGATTTCTTCTGAGCACACATTGGGGGCAGTTATGCGAATTCGCCTTCCACTTCATGATTGGCGAGCTTAAAAAGGGAAGCTGCGTCTGTCTTCTGGCGAAGCTTTTAGGGCTTCATCTTCCCGGATGGGGTTCAAGAGGGAAGATGTCAGGAGAGGTGGAGGGTGATATTTTCCATGAGGGCGGCCATCGAGTCCCAC
Organism: Nitrospirota bacterium; assembly: GCA_027415345.1. Lineage (GTDB taxonomy): Bacteria > Nitrospirota > Leptospirillia > Leptospirillales > Leptospirillaceae > UBA4572. Next base: position 663 of record DAIBTC010000150.1, on the reverse strand, counting down.
GGATCGCCCCCATCGAGGTGCCTGTTCCCTTTCAAGGAACCCTGGTCAAGCACCATAAATCTCCCGGCACTTTGTCGAAAACAGACAACAGGAGAAGGGCCTTCGGGGGGGGAATTGGCCCGGGGCCTTCAGGTCAATTCTCCTACAAAAGAACTCCGGATAAGGGGCAATAGCCTGGGTCTTTCTGTACCCGCAATACCTACTCTCCTTAAATAGTCCAACAAAAAAATTCGGAATTCCCCTTCTTTCCTGAAGGATTTGCGGAGCAGACCGAATTCATTTTCTGGGCCCTACCAAGGAATCCTCCGGATACCCGAAAGAGGGAGTCTCACATTAGATATGGCCGGTGAAGAGATGGGACATTCGGCGAGGGTAATCTCTCTTGCAAATTCGGTGATGTCAAAACGAATCGCATGACATCCCGATGGCTTGATCCACTTCGGTATCCCCGGAGGACCCCTGAGAAAAGAGCCAGATGGGAGTCCCTTCCTGCCCCCGATGAGGCTTTCTTGGAGGCCAAGATGACATGGCCCCCTTTATCCCTCCGAGAAGGATTGAATCATCTCAGGGCAGAGTTCAGAAGGTGGATTACAAGAGGCCCTGAATTCGGAACACTCTCCGCAAGAGGTTCCGCAATCTCAAGCGGCAGATTTCACCTCATCT
>DAIBTC010000014.1 GCA_027415345.1 Nitrospirota bacterium | reverse complement strand
CGACCTTGTCACGGCCCGTTTCAAATCCGTCCTTGTGGACCTTCAGGAGATGAATTCCGGGAGTGAGGTCGAGCGAAAGCGGCGTAAGTCCGTAATAGATCCCGTCGACATACACCCGGGCTCCCGAGGGCTTTGAGATGATTTCCAGTCGTCCCTTCCCGGCCGGGATCGGGCCCGCGGGTTTACCTTCAGGGGTCTTGGGAACATCTGCCAGGAGTCCGCCCGAAAGCACCTGAACGGCCCCAGGGTTCCGCTTGTTGATCTTCGGCAGGACCCGGTCGACAGATTGGAGAATGACATTCTGAAGCGCGTCCTCCAGCCGTATGGAAGCAAAATCCACCGGAGCCTTCTTCGTGACCTTTCGGTCAAAGGTGTCGTGGTGAAGGGTATTTCCCCAGATGATTCGTCCTGTTTCACTGTCGATGTAATAAAGCTCGACCCGCGCCTGGCTCGTGATGGCCAGAGAATTGAAGTTTCCGCTGGTCAGTCCGCTCAGCCCTCCCGATCTTAGGAGGAATTCGTAGTTCTGGATCTTTCCAATCACAAAGACATTGACGTCGGGATAGAGGGCCCTCAGGGAACGGACCCAGGAACTAGTGGAAAAAGAGAAATTCTCCGGAGGATTTTTGATCCATTCCGCCTTGAGCCCCAGATAGCGGTAGGTGTCAACGAAGGCCTTCGTTACCTGCTCGGGGACATTGACATTTGTGTGATAGGTGTTGGACCCCCAACCGATGAGGGTCTTGTCTCCCATCAATCGTTTAGAAACCCGCAGATCCTCGAAGGTCACAAACCCAAAGGTAATGTTCGACCGGTACTGGTTCGGCCGTGTCTCTCCGGCATTCGGATTGAAATTCAGGTCGACGGGCTTCTCGGCACAACCTGAAAGAGCAAACCCTGAGAAAAACATGACGAGAAGAAGAAGTCGTCTGAAAGACCGATTGATCAAGGAGTCCTCCCTGGTTGTGATTGGGATCCAGATTCCACGGGGGATTGACTGGAGGGCGGGAAAGCACCCTGCTGGTTATTGGGAAGAAGAGGCTGAGAGGTGCTCGTCGCTGACCCCTTTGGAGACGGCGTGGCAGTCTTTGTCTTCAGGGATCCTGATCCTAAACCCTCTATCCCTTTTTTCAACTGATCGGGGGAGGAGGTTCGGTGGACTGGCCGGAGACTCAGACGGTTGAGTCGCCTGTGGAGGACAGGATCGGATGTCGGCCCGGCCAGCCCCAGCCTTTTTCCGTTCAGGAAGAGGACAAGACCATTACCATATTCCGTCGAGAATGTCATAAAGTTTTTTCCTGTCAGGGAGCGACCTTCCCCTGGCCTTAGATGGAACCGGCGAACCGTGCCGTCATCGACTGATATCACGACCCAGGTATTCTTGAGGGCCACCATCTTGAGGGTCAGACCTCCCCGGGGAATGGCCAGGGAGTTCGAATTGGAGGGGGTCTGGAGAGAGAGGACCGAGTTCCTGTTTTCCCCTTGCCCGGTAGTAGTCCCCTCCTCCACCGACCTCGAACCCACCGCGATTGTCGGCGTTCCCTGTGAACCAGGGCTGATCCCCGGACCGGAAGCTGAATTCTCCGGAGATGCGGGAGCCAGGGGAACCGGGGGAGAAGGCGAAACAGGATGCGGGGTGGGGGTGACCACTGCCTTTTTCATGGTCGACGATCTGTGCTCCTCCATCGAATATCGGATTCCCAAGATGGCGATGAGGGAAAGCGCTATCAACACGCCTCCCCATACAAGGTAATTCCGGCTGGAGCCTGTCTGGGTGAGATTTATTCCCGGGTGGTTGCTGAGAGCCGCCACTTCATTGGGATCCGGCTTTACCTTTGCAACCCATTCATTCTGGAACTGCTTATCCAGTTCCTCCGAATTCATTCCCAGAAACTCCGCATAGACCTTCACATGTCCCTTCGCATAGACCATGCTCGGATATTTAACCCAAGCCCCCTGCTCGATAACCGTCAACCATTCCGGACTGATATGGGTAATCTGGTCTATGTCATCAACAGTCAATCCCCTTTCCAACCTTGCTTTTTCGAGGATCTCGCCAACCGTTCTGGAATTTGAAGGATTCGGGGCCTTGGGTTCAGACATCGCTTCATTTTCAACATTTTCGGACATCAATATTCCTTTTTTTCAGATCATGGATTCCATTGCCCAGACTAAATTTCCCCGGACAGGTTATTTTTCCGTTTTGGGAACCCCCGACCCTTTTTTTACGGGCAAATCCTTGGGAAGCACCAGCAGGTAACGTTTTGCCTTGATACCGATCTTCGAGTTAGGATCGAGGAGAACGGCCTCCTGAAAGGCCCTGGCAGCCTTGGCCTGATTGTCGAGCTTGAGGTAGGCCCGCCCGAGTTCGTAATACCCTGCGGAAAAATTTGGCTCAATCCGGATCGCCGACGAAAAGTCCTGAAGGGCTTTTTCATAGGCTCCTTCGGACATGTGAACCTTGCCCAGCCAGTAGTGGGCCGGAAGAAACTGGTCATTTCGCAAGAGGGCCTTGGAGAAATACTCCTTGGCCTGCTCAAACTTCCCCATCTGCAAATAGACCTTCCCGATGTTCACGAGAGGGTAATAAGGGGTCCGGTTGAGGGTATTATGGAGTGCCTTCTTGAAGTCATCCAGGGCTTCCCGGTAGTTCTTCTGCTCCAGAGCAATTTCACCCAGGTAATTGTAGGTGGAGGACCGGTCCGGGTTATTCCGGAGAGCTTTGCGGAACTCCTTTTTCGCATCCGGAAGATCATGCATGAGGTAATAGACATGCCCGAGGGAATAATGAACTTTTGGAATAGCCGGATCAAGATGATTGGCGTATTCGAATTCCCAGTAAGCCCCCTGGAGCTGTTGCTGACGCAATTTCCGGAGGCCGGCATTGTAGTGTTCAATGGCCAAATGATGGTTCTTTTTGGAAACGGTGCCATGACAGCCTGACAGCAGGATCAGAGTGACCACCAGGGAGAATGGGCGACAGAAGTTTCTCCATCGCAGGGACAAGTCAGAGCCTCCGTTCCTCGTAATCGATCCTCCGAAACCCTGCAAGATCCCCGAAGTCCCTGATCCTCCCCGAAATAGCCTCAGGGGAGAGGGACCGGGTTCCGGCCACACCAAAGTCCGAGACACAGAAGGAGGCCATGACCGACCCGATGATCGAAGCCTGTTTCAAAAACTCCGGACTTTGGTGGCCATGGACCGTCAAATATCCGAGAAGGCCGCCGGCAAAGGAATCCCCTGCCCCGGTCGGATCCTTGACGACCTCGAGAGGCATGGCAGGGGAGGCGAAGACCCCTCCCTCATAAAAGACCAGCGCTCCATTTTCTCCTTTTTTAAGGACGACAGCGGAGGGGCCCAAGGACCTGATGGCCCGAGCGGCCAGAACCAGGTTGAATTCGCCGGTCAGCTGGCGGGCTTCGGATTCATTGATGGTCAGAAGGTCGATCTTCTTCAGGACCTTGAGAAGGGCGTCCTTCTTCGCCTCGATCCAGTAGTTCATCGTATCCAGGGCGACAAGCCTGGGGCGGGCAGGAAGCGAGTCGAGAATCCTTCCCTGGATCTCGGGGTCGATATTGGCGAGAAAAAGGGTTTCTGGAGCGGGATAATGTTCAACGACCTTGGGGTTAAAAGACAGCAGACAGTTCAGACGGGTATCGCGGGTAATGGCCGTATTCAGGTCGTAGGTATACTCCCCTGTCCAGGCAAAGGTTTTCTCTTGACTCCGTTCTATTCCCCGGGTATCGACAGACCGTCCCTCGAGGATCCGGAATCCCTCCTCGGGGTAGTCCGTCCCGACCACCGCCACGATCCCGACGCTCGTCCAGTAGGAGGCCGCAATTCCCCCATAGAAGGCCGATCCGCCGAGAGCCCGGTTCACGGATCCGAAGGGTGTCGTCACATCATCGAGCGCGACCGTCCCCACGATGACAAGCTTCGGCATCACGATCCCGCCCCTGCTTCCTCATTGAGAATCCCTATGAATGCGAGTCTTTTTTGGGTTTCGGGAGGAATGCTGTCCCGGTGGGTCACAAGCGCGGTAGCCGGGGCCTCCTGGCAGGTGCACTTCGCGGGAGTCCTGACGGTTTGAAGGGCCCTTTCGAGGATCCGATTGGCTGTGGAGACATTCTTTTCCATAACAGCAAGAACATCGGTGACGGTAACCGCATCATGGTCCGGATGCCAGCAATCGAAGTCCGTCGACAGGGCCAGGGTCGCATAGCAAAGTCCTGCTTCCCGGGCAAGCCTGGCTTCGGTCACATTGGTCATCCCGATGACATCGGCCTTGAACTGGCGGTAGAGGAAAGATTCTGCCTGCGTTGAAAAAGCCGGACCCTCCATGCAGAGGTAGGTACCCTTTTCATGGAACCGGGCCTTGACACCCTGGCAAGCCTCCACAAGCGTCTTCGCGAGATCGGGGCAGATCGGATGGGCAAAGCCGGTGTGGCCCACTGCCCCCTGACCGTAAAAGGTCGAGGGCCGTCCTTTTGTCCAGTCGATGAACTGATCCACTACGACCATGTCCCCCGGAACGATCGCCTCCTTCAGGGACCCGACCGCCGACACCGACAAAATCCTGCGAACGCCCAGTGCCACGAATCCCGCGATATTCGCTCGGTAGTTGATCTCTCCCGGAAGATAGCGGTGTCCCGCCCCGTGACGGGAAAGAAAGGCAACCGGAACATCGCCGATCATCCCGGTCATGAAGGGGTCAGAGGGCTGGCCCCAGGGCGTTTCCACAACAGTGGGATTCAGGCCTGAGAGGCCCTTCAGATGGTAGAGCCCTGACCCTCCGATGACTCCGATTCTTTCCCGAATGGCGCCGGATCCCGGAGGATGGTTTTTGGCAGGTTTTTTTTTCAGCGCTTCAGCCATGTGACAAAACTCCCCTCCCTTGATCCCTGTGAAAAAATCAGCAAGAAATTTTTTTGATCGTACCATACTTTGAGAAAAGCTCCAAGGAAACGGCCTCCCCTCTTCCGGGGTCAACCCAACGGATCCCCTCCATATGGCGAAACCATGTCATCTGACGCTTTGCATACTGCCTCGTTTTCAGGATGACTCTCTCCACAAGATCCGTCCGGGACATCTTTCCCTCCAAAAAGGAGATAACCTCCCTGTAGCCCAGGCTGTCGAAACCTGGAGCGGACGGCGGAAATCCCCGGGCTAGAAGATCGTGCACCTCTTCGATCCATCCATTCGCAAACATGGCTTGGACCCTTTCCGAAATGCGCCGATGACGGATTTCCACTCCTGGATCGAGCCCGATGATCGCGTTGCAGGCTATTCCCCGTCCCCTGAATTTCTCATAGAGATCCGTCGCCGACAGGGAAAACTCCTCCCGAAGATAAAGAGCCCGCAATATGCGGACCCTGTCATGGGGATGAATCTGCCTTGCCCGGTCAGGGTCGACGACAAGGAGCCTGGCATAAAGCTCCTTCTCCGAAAGTTCCTGGAGATTTTCCCGGAAGGAGGAATAATGCCCGGGGGGCCTTGGGGGAAGTTCGACGAGACCTCTCAGGAGCGACTCCAGATAGAGTCCCGTACCTCCACAGAGAATGATCCCCTTTCCCCGGCTCCGGATGCCGCGGATCGCCTCCCGGGCAGACCTGACATAGTCTCCGGCGCTGTAGGATTCCTGAAGCGAGCAGCAGTCGAGGAGATGATGGGGGATCCCCTCCCGATCCTCCAGACGCAGTTTTCCTGTGCCGACGGAAATTTCCCGGTAGATTTGCCGGGAATCGGCCGAGATGATTTCGGCCTCCATGGCATGGGCCAGGGCCAGGGCCAGACGGCTTTTTCCCGAAGCCGTGGGGCCGACAATCACCAGATCGACGGATTCTATCGGCCGAACCACTGGTCCAGATCCTCACGGGACAAACGGAGCAGGGTCGGCCGACCATGGGGGCAAGTATAGGGATGAGGGGTCTCCAGAAGTTCCCGGACCAGTCGTTCACCGTCGACTAAATCCAGGAGGTCATTCTTCCGGACGCTCCGGTGGCAGGCGACGGTCATCAATAGCTCGTCTATCCGGTCAGAACGCAGGACGGGAACTTCGAAATCGCTGGAGCTATCCCTCAGTCTTTCCAAGGCAGCCACGGGGTCCTCCCCCTCCAGGAGGAAAGGGATCGAGCGGACCCTGAAGGAATCCGGTCCGGTCCGGTCAAGATCAAAGCCGATCCTCGAAAGTTCTTCGAGACGGTTGTCTAGGTGGTCCGCCACGGTGAGGGAAACCCGGTAGACCACCGGGAACAGAAGGGCAATTCTGGTGACTCCTTCGGCATCGATCTGCCGACGGTATCTCTCGTAGTTGATCCGTTCATGAGCGGTGTGCCAGTCGACGATGGCCAGGTCCTCGCCCCAGGTGAGCAGGAGGTAGGTTCCCGCCAGTTGGCCCACCGCCATTATTTCTCCCGGAGGGTGCATTCTTCCGGAAAGAGGAAGTCCTTTCAGGATCTCGGGAAGACGGTCAAAAGAGGGTGAACGCTCGGGGGTCCACCCCGGCAGGCCGGGAAGCTTCCGTCCTGGGCGGGGGGCCTCGCGACGGGAAGGAAGCCCCTGGTCAATCCCGGCCTCCCGCGCAAAAGTCACCGGAATGTCCCCCCGAAATGCGGGTAGGCTCCCCTCTTCCGTGCTTCCCGAAAGAGGAACAGGGGAGGGAGGGACGGCGGGAGAAGAAGCGGGAGAGGGCACACGCTCGTCAAAGAGAGCGAAGGATTCGTCGACCGCCCGCCGGACGAGCGAGAAGAGGCGGTCGCCCTCCAGAAGACGGACCTCCCTTTTGGTCGGATGGACATTGACATCAAGTTTTTCAGGAGGAAGGTCGAGGTAGACCCACGTTCCGACATGAACATCCCGGGAGAGCCGTCCCCCCGCCCCCTGGGTGATCGCCTCAAAGAGTCCGGGATGCCTGATCCAGCGCCGGTTGATGAAGAGGTGCTGGGACTGTCTGTCCTTCCTGACCCTGTCCGGGCGAAGGAGGTAAACCTGGACACGCCAGTCATCCCCCCGGAGTTCGTGAACGGCCAAATCCTCCTCGGAGAGAGCGGGGTAGAGATCAAGCAGGCGAAGATAGGGGGATTCCCGGGATTCAAGGGAGAGGATCTTTCGGGACGGAGTCGCCAAGTCAAACTGAATTTCCGGGAACCCCATGGCCAGACGGGTCAAAGTTTCCACCAGGTGGCCCTGTTCGGTCTGTTGGGATTTCAGGTATTTTTTCCTGACAGGAACATTGAAAAAGAGATCCCTGACGGCCAGGGATGTCCCGACAGGTCCATGCCAGTCCGATATCTCCGGGGATTCTCCCGGAACAAGGAGGAGACGGGTCCCGACCGTCTCGGAGACATGGCGGGTTTCCAGAGTCACCTTCGAGACTGAGGAGATGGAGGCCAGGGCTTCTCCCCGGAACCCCATGCTCAGAACAGAAGAGAGATCCCCGTATGAGGAGATCTTGCTCGTCGCATGGCGAAGAAAGGCCCGAAGGACGTCGTCCTTCTGGATCCCTGACCCGTTGTCCCGAACCTCGATGCGTCCGATTTCCGTGGTGTCGACCACCACAGAAATCCGGGAGGCTCCAGCATCGAGGCTGTTTTCAACCAGCTCCTTTAACACCGAGGCCGGGCGTTCCACCACCTCGCCGGCCGCAATCTGGTTGACAAGCGAAGGAGGAAGCTCCCGGATAATTCCCATGGTCTATTCGTCAAGGCGTGAAAGACGCCGTTTCGCCAGGTCATCCAGCTGCTGTTCGAGAGGAAAGAGCTCCAGAACCCTTCGGTAGTTGTGGATCGCCTTCTTCCGGTCGTTCAGCAGTTCGTAGACCTGACCCTTCTTGTAGTAGGCCGTCGCCTTTTTCGGGCTGTCCGTGTACTTGTGGATGACGGCATCATAAAGAGCGAGGGCCCTGTGATAATGCTTCAGATTGTAATGGGCCTGGGCCTCCCAGAAGACGGCCGACGAGGCCAGGTGTGAATGGGGGAACTGCTCGACCAGCGAGGCAAACTCCTTGATGGCAATCTCGTAATGACCCTGCTGGTAATCGGCATAGGCCTGGTGGTAAATCATGTCGGGTGACTGGGTGGGTTTGGCAGAGGGTGTGGCCGGAACTAAGGCCGGGCCACCCGCTGGGGGCGTGCTGACAGTGGCCGGGGCCGGGGGCTTGGCCAAAACGGGAGCCGGGGCAGGAGAAGGGGCCACGGACGCCGCCTGGGCATTTTGGGTTTCGATCCTGTTCATCAGTTCGTCGAGACGATGGTTGATTCGTTCGACCTTGTCCCTGAGGCGTGCGATCCGGAGCTTCTGGTTATCGAGCCGGGTCTCCATGTCGGCAAGCTGGCTCCCGCCGGATGAAGCGGCTCCCCCTCCGTTTCGTTCAAGCTTGGCGACCCGGGTGGAAACCGTGTCGACCTGGGCCCGAAGATCTGAAATGTCGGATGGAGATGCGCAGGCAGAGAGCCCGAAACCCAAAACAAGTGCGATTCCGACTCCTCCCAGGGTCTCTCTTTTCGTCATTCTCCATCCTTTCCGGTCATAAGGTTTTCTACTCCTGGCAATCGGTTTGTCCAGAATCTGCCATCAGGGACCCGACCAGGACGGGGTCAGAACACTTCGGGAAAAACGGCCGAGAGGTTCACGTCCATGACCATCCATCCACACCTTGACCAGGGACGAGTGGCCCCGTATCTGGCGGGAATAGATCAGGAAGCGACCGTCTGGAGACCAGCTGGGACTGTCATCACGACCGATCCCGTGGGTGATCTGGAAATGTGCCGATCCGTCGGGACTCGTGAGGCATATCTTAGGACGATGCACGGCATTCATGCAAACAAAGGCTATCCAATCCCCTCTCGGCGACCAAGCCGGAGCCACATTGTAATTTCCGTCGAAGGTCAGGCGCCTGACATTGGACCCGTCTGCATCCATGATAAAGATTTGCGGATGCCCGTCCCGGTCCGAGACAAAAGCAATCGAATTTCCACCGGGATCCCAGGTCGGAGACAGGTTGTTGCTGTGTGAGTAAGTGATTCTCTCAAGGAGATGACGTTTTTCGTGATAGATATAAATCTGGGTATGCTGTGATGGGCGCCCCTTCGAAAGGGCCACTGCCAGCTTTGATCCATCGAAGGAATACTGGGGAGTGATGTTGAGTCCGTGATAGGCAAAGAGCATGGTCCGATGGCCGGTCCTCAGGTTGTAGTCGAGAATCTGGGGCTGGCCCCGGAGGTAGGAGACATAGACGATCCGGCTTTTGTCCCTTGACCATGTCGGGTTGAAGGCCAGGACATGGTCATAGGTCATCCGTCTGAGGTTTTCACCGTCGAAATCCATCGTGAATAGGTCGTATCCCCGACGCGTCCGACCCACAAAGGCGATGCGGCTCTCCGCCAGTCCCCGGATTCCGGCGAACTGGAACAAAACGTCGTCGACAAAGCGGTGGATGATCAGCCGCACGGGACCACTTGTCGAATAAGTCTTGTTCAGAAGGACCGAGCCGTTCAAGGGGTCCCGCACGGTCCCGTGAAGCCGGACCCCGCTTGCATCCAGAGAAAACTGGGTTCCGACTACCCCTTCGGCCCCGAGAGAGGAGACGGCTTTGGCCGTGATCGAGTCTAGGACCTCGCGATGAAACAGGGTCCGGATATCGGGGGGAAGCGCCAGAATCTTGAAGTAGCCGGTCGCCTCGAGATCTTTTTGGATCAGGTCCTCGGCCTTTCGAGTCCAGAGACTTTCAGCCCCGTGCTCCATGTTCCGTACCGTCACGATCTTGAAATACAGGGCTGTCTCGTTGGTGATGACCGACAGGTCGATTGCCTCCGCCCGGGAAGATCCCAGAAGGAATGTGGCCAAGGCCACGATTCCAAAAACAATGATCGGCCTTACAAACCGTTTACCCATCAGATCCCTTGTCGTTTGGTTGCCTGGAGCGTCACTGTCACCACCTCCCGGTCCTTCCCGTAGGACGGTGGGAACGGAGGAAAGGGAACAGACCTCAAGATGGCATACTTCGCGGCGTCGTCGAAGACCCGGGATCCCGAGGAGGTGACGAGAACGGGATCCGACTCCAGTGTTCCATCCTTTTTTAACACAAAATGCACTGTTGCATTCAATCCGTGGCTTCCCGGAGGAGGCATCCAGTTCGACTTGATCCGGGAAATCAGGAGATGCTGAAGGTAGGAAGGAAAGCGCTCCCCTGCCACATCCATCCGGACCGGAACCGTGGGGGAAACCGGCGAGGGAAGGCTCTTCGGGAGTGCCCGTGGAGCCCGTGAATTCTTGCTGGCCACCTGAGTGCGCGATGGGGAGACATGATGCTTGGGAGCGGCCTTTTTCGCATGGATTGGCGGCTTTTTCGCGGGAGCAGGCTTTCGTATGGTCCTTTTCTTGTGAACCGGAGGCTTCCTGACCACCAGTGTCGAGGGCTTCTTGTGTATGACCGGGCGAAGCTTCCTCGCCGGCTTGGGCGGAGGGGCCTTCCGGACGGCCGCCTTGGGCGTCTCAGGTTTTGGCTGGGGAGGCGGGGCGGAAGGCCTCAGGGCGGTTTCGGAGACAAGGTCCACGGTTGTTGCGGTCTGGTATCCAAGGGAAACCGGCTTTTTGTGAAGGAGAACAACCACCAGGAAAAGTCCATGGAGTGAGAGGGAGAGAAGGATGAACCACCCAATCCCCCGCTCACCGGTCGACCGGATTCTTGCGCGGATCATGGGAGTTTATTCCGGGTTTTTGGGACTTGGAGCTGTAATCATTCCAAGACGGTCGATCCCGGCCATCTTGACAACATCCATCAGGTGAACCACCGTTCCGTAATCAACCTTCTTGTCCGCCTTGAGATAGACAACGACACGCTTGTCCTCCTTGTAGCGGCGGGCCAGGATGGTTTCCAGTGCCTCCCATGTCACGGCATGCCCGTTAACGTAGATCTGCTTGCCCTTTGTCACGCTGACAATAATCTTCGGCACGGGTTTTTTCAGGCTGTTGGCGCTTGTTTTCGGGAGATTGATCTTGAGTCCGCGATAGAGGAGGGGCGTCGTCACCATGAAGATGATCAGAAGAACGAGAACTACGTCGATGAAGGGAACCATATTGATCTCGGAAAGCATACGCTCCTTCCGGGATCCCGTCTCAAATTTCACAGCGACTCTCCAAAATAACCAAACCGTTTGCCCCCCTCACTCGCCTATTCCTTCCACCGTCCTTCAGCCATCACGTTCAGAAGCTCCATGTTGAAGGACTCGGCCAGCCCTTCCACGCCCCGGATCCGCTGAAGAAAGTAGTTGTAGGCGATCACTGCCGGAATGGCGGCAAAAAGGCCGGCGGCAGTGGTCACGAGAGCATCGGCGATGCCCGGAGCCACCGAGGCGATGCTGACCGAGGATTGGTGGCTGATGTCGCGGAAGGCATGGATGATCCCCCAGACCGTTCCGAACAGTCCGACAAAGGGAGATATATTCGCCGTCGTGGCCAGGATGGGAAGATAGGACTCAAGACGTGTCAATTCTTCCTGTCGGGACTGGAGGAGTGTCCGGTGGACAACCTCAATGTCGCTCTCCCGGATCCCTTCCCCCCGGGCCATGGCCCGCTCCTCTATGCCCTTGATCTTTTCATAGGCTGTCCGGAACATGAAGGCCAGGGTGGAGCGACGATAGTCTCCCGCCTCCTGGTAGAGCTTGGAGAATCGGTCGACCCTCTTGAAGACCCGGATAAAGGCCGTATTCTCCCGGCCCGTCTTCGACAGGATGTACCACTTGTAGAAAATGACACCCCAACTGAGAGAGGACAGGACAAGCAGGAAACCCAGAACAGCTTCTGCAAGAACGCTGATCTGGTTCATGAAATTGAAAAGATTCATCGGGCAGATTCCTTAGGGCAGGCAATGGAAGAGGGTTCGGGTCCGGAAAGTCATGGATGGTGACCACTCCAGAAAGTCAAGAGAGGTTGGCAAGAATATCGACTCCCGAAACCTGCCGGGAATGCCCCGGCCTACACACAGCTTTAGTGGACCCATTCCTATGGAAGACAGACGGAGAAAAAGGCAGGGATCCAGGAAAATGGCGGGGCCGACGGGGCTCGAACCCGCGACCTCTGGCGTGACAGGCCAGCGCTCTAACCAGCTGAGCTACGGCCCCTTTGAGATCCTGTCATACGGCAAAAAGCCGCATCCCTCCAGGAGAAGAATTCTGCGAATTTCGGGCGCAGAAAGGTCACCCCTTCTTTACTTGATGCGCGATCAACGGGAGAATTGTAGGAGTCTTCCCGGGGATTGTCAACAGAGAGGATGGAAATCACAAAATTTTGACAATCCCCCTTAGTATGAAAAGTCGACCCCAGCCAAAAAAACACTGGAGGTGACATTATAGAAACCCGAGTTCGAAAAGGTCCCTGAAGCGGTTCCGAAGCCCTCCAGCCGCGTCCCCCCCTGGGTGACTGCCGACCCGACCCCGTCGTTTTCCATCCACTGCCATTCGGCGAAAAGGGAGATTGACGTCCGGGAACTCCCATAGAGCCAATAGCGGTCAGCAATCCCGAAGGAGATCACATCGTCGAAGTTTCCCGGAAGGGACTGGGGGATTCCCGCAAAGGCCGGCTGGGCAAGCATCCGAAGCTGATTATAGGTCAGGATGATCATATCTGATCCGGCCCCCTCACTTTCAAAGAATCCATGAAAAGAAGGCTGCCAGTCTCCCTCGAGAAACCAGGTCGTATAAGAGAGTCCAGAAATGGCGGGTTGATTGTTTCCAAAAATCGCGGGATCGGCCACAAGGGCTTGGGCTGGATCATTCACGATCTCCCAGGCCCCAAAAATGTTCAGCTCCCCGTCCGGAAGGGGATTTATGGAGAGGTCGACCCCTTCCCGGGTGTAGAGGACATCAGGGCTGGCCTCTGCTGTCCCGGCCGCCGAGAGGGCCGATTGTCCTACAAGGGAGAATAGCCCTATCCTTTCCCCGTTGGTCGCGCCCCAACCGCCAAAGGACTGGGTGAGATGGGCAAAGAAGGAAAAGCCGTTGTTAGAGGGAGGAATTCCCGCCGCCGCCGCTCCGGCGGCCGTCGTGAAACCGTCGGGATTTCCGTAGAGGCCAGCATTGGGCATGAAGCTCACAGAGAGGCGGGTTTCGCAGGGATCGAAAGACAATGAGGCCTCGCTCCCGCACCCGTTTTCGAAGAGATAGCCGAAATAGCGTATGGCGGTATGGTCGTTTTTCATCTGGAACCGGTCGGCATCGTAATACGCAGGCAGGGAAGCCGCTCCGAAGCCGGCAAAGGGAAGACCGCTGTTGGTGACCACTTCCGCCGTTCCCGGCATGTAATCGTACATGACATAGGGGGTCTCATCCGTTCCGATCAGGGCTCCCCGGTTCGAGAAAGGGGTATCCTGCCCCGTCACCCCGGCATAGAGGTTGAAGAGTGACGTTCCGAAGAGGGTGTCGAATCGGACCCAGAGGGCAAAGATCTCAAGGGTGGGGCTTTCTGTGACCGGACCACGGAGACCGGGCTCTACCCAGAACGAGATCGCAGGTGAGAGGAGCCCCCCGGACAGGAGTGTCCAGGGGGTGGGGGCGACAGCGCCGTTTCCCCATGTTCCCCCTCCGGAACTCCCGTTACCCCCGAGAGAGAGGGCGGGAATCTTCGAGGTGTCGCCATTCCCGACTTCGAGCCTGTCGGAGGGGATCCCGATGCCTTCGACCGCAGATCCCCCATAGGCCATGGACATATGAAAGCCGATGGGAAAATAGGACTGGCCCTCCGGCCGGGCGAACATCAGATCCAGCCCGTTTCCCCTCCCCGTCGTCGAAAGCATGAACCCCCGGTCGCGGAAAAACTCGCCCTGGTCGGAAAGCTTTGGCCACTGAATGTGGCAGAATTCGCAGGGAAGGTTGTAGCTTCGGGAAAATCCCGCATAGCCCCAGGCGAGGTCCGTCACTCCCGGGACGAGAACCAGGGCCAAAGTGAGCAGGTTCGCCCAGAACTTCCATCGTGTCACCCCGTCCCCCTCCGATGGAGAAAGAGGTACCCCGGGCCCTCAGCTTCTCCGCTTCCTTTCACGTCCGCAACCTTCTGTTTTTTGGTCGTCGCCCTCAAAAGACCGTCCGCTCTCCTACCCTCAGGTGGGAGCTTCGGCCCTTCCCCCAGAAGACGCCCCTCTGCCTTCCAGAGCCCAGGAAGAGTGCCATCCCGCCGTGGGCCTCCATCAGAAAACGGATCCGGAAGCGGGATGGTTTTTCCTGCGACGAAGGAACGATAAATCCTTCGGCGTCCACATGAAGGGAGGGATCGTTGATCCTGAACCTTTTCAGGACGACCCGGTCCGGATCTTCCCGGATTAAAAAGGAGCCATCCCGGAGTTCGAGGGCCGAAAGGAGAAGGTTCTGCATGGGACTTTGGCTCCCCAGACTCACGCCCCGAAACTGGACCTTGGCCTTGTGAAAACCCCTGGCGGAAAGCACCAGATGGTCGACCTTCACCGTGACACCGCCCCTCCCGGGGCCGGGGGAAGGACCCACATGAAGCTCCTCGAAGGTCAACCGGTAAGGGAATCCGACCGAGGTTGCCCGGGCCGTCATGACAAGCCCTGTCTTCCGGGAGAGGGAGTCCAGGAATCGGTCCGGCTCATAGGACAGCCAAACAAGGTAGAAGGCCAGGGTCGCTCCCAGGAATCCTCCCAAAATCCATGGGAGCCGCCCTTTCAAGAGCTCCGCCTTTCAGGTGGCTGGCCCATGTTACTCTTCGTCCTCAAATATCTCCCCGGAGGTTTCCCCCTCCTCCCCCAGGACCTTCCGGGCCTCCGCCTCGGGGAGCCGCTCGACATCCCGAAGTTTTTTGTCCATGGCCCGTGTCCGGGTCCCCAGCTTCCTGACGGAAGTGGCCGCCGTCGAGAGCTGTCTCGCGAGCCCCTCAACCACCTCGTTGTACTTTCCGAATTCCTGACGAACCGCCCCCAGGATCTTCCAGACCTCCCCCGAGCGCCTCTCGATCGCAAGCGACCGGAACCCCATCTGGAGAGCATTGAGGATCGCTGCCAGGGTCGTCGGCCCGGACAGGGTGATATGGAACTCCCGCTGGAGTTGCTCGAAAAGGCCCGGTCGCCTGAGAATCTCCGCATAGAGCCCTTCCGTGGGAAGAAACAGGATGGCAAAATCGGTCGTCCGGGGTGGTTCGATGTACTTCTCCCGGATGGTCCGGGCGAATCCCCGGATCCGGGCCTCGAGATCCCTGGAGGCCTGGGCGGCACCCTCCGAATCTCCCTTCTCCATAGCCTCCAGCAGGCGCTCATAATCCTCCTGCGGGAACTTGGCATCGATCGGGAGGAGGACCTCCTCCTCCGTCTCCCGGCCAGGAAGGCGGATGGCGAACTCGACCCGTTCCTGGGAGTGCTCCCGAACCTGGGCATTCTTCACATATTGCTCGGGGGAGAGGAATTGTTCCAGCAGCGCCCCGAGCTGGACCTCCCCGAAGGTCCCCCGGGATCGCACGTTCGTGAGGACCCGTTTCAGGTCCCCCACGCCGGTGGCCAGCGTCTGCATCTCCCCAAGACTCTTGTGGACCCGTTCAAGCTGTTCTGCCAC
The DNA here is from genome assembly GCA_027415345.1 of Nitrospirota bacterium. Taxonomy (GTDB): domain Bacteria; phylum Nitrospirota; class Leptospirillia; order Leptospirillales; family Leptospirillaceae; genus UBA4572. The sequence goes on along the minus strand of DAIBTC010000014.1, from coordinate 7,295 downwards.
GCGGCCAAATGACTCTCCGAGACGGGTCTCGAGGGTCGTCTGGAGCTTTTCGTCGACAGTCCGACGCATCTCGTCCATTTTCATCTGGCTTTCGGTCCGGAGAGCGTCAAGGCGCCCCTCGATCCCCTGCCTGAGCTGATCCATGGTCCGCTCATTCTTGTCAGAAAGTGTGGCAAGTGTCGCGGACATCGTCTCCAGAACCTCCTTTTGGCGCATCCCGGCTTCTCGGAGGAATTCGGAGAGAGTCTGCCCAAGGACCGTCACATTCTTTAAAAGTTCCTCCCTGAGGGCCCGGGAACGGGCCTCCTCCCGGGACGCCCCTTCCCCGAGCAAGGATCGAACCTCTTCGAAGCCGGCCCGCAATTGCTCCGACTGTTCGCTCCGGAATTGCCGGCCCTGCTCTTCCCCCGACTGGCGGATCCTGTCCGACTCTTCCCGGAGAAGGCGGTAGAGCCTTTCCGGAGAAAAGACCCCCGGATTTTGGGCGGCCCTCAAAAGGGCCAGCAACGAAAACAGGGCTGCCAGTCCCGCCAGGATGGCTGAAAGGAGCATCAACGGGTCATGCCTCCAAGTCGTGCAAGTGAGGGATGGGGCCTCCTTACGGTCCTACCGGGTATTTTAGCGGGAGAAGGTCCAAAAATCCTCCAGAAAAGGGGGCAGTCCAAGAGCGCGAAACGGGGATGACTCTGGGGAGATGCGCAGACTTTCCCGCAAGGAGCCCACCTAAAGTTCGTGGATCCTCAGTATCCCGGCCGGAACCGCCTCCCGGGCCAGCTCAACCATGTGGGCATGATGGGTAAAAAAGAGCACCTGTCCCTGGGCCCCCATCTCCGAGAGGACCTCAAGGGCCTTCAACGACCGCCGGTTGTCCAGGTTCAGGAGAAGGTCGTCGGCCACGAAGGGAACGGGCTCGCCGGTCTCGTTGTGGCGTCCGACCGACGCCAGGCGGAGGGCCAGGTAGAGGGCATCCAGAGTTCCGTCGCTCAGCTCTCTCGTTTCGAGGCTCCGGCCATCCTCCCGGACCACAAGAAGAAGCGCATCCCCCTTCTCCCCGAAATCCCCCCGCAGTCCCCGATAGCGGCCCAGGGTGAGCCTCTCCAGGATTTTTCCGGCCCGGGAGAGGACCGGCCCCTGATTTCTCTCGCGGAAAAGGTCGATCCCCTTGCGAAGGATTCCCTCGAGAATCGAGGCTTCCAGATAGGACTCCACCTGCCCGGAGAGCCGGGCGCGCTCCACCTCCGCCTCCTGAAGGAGGTCAACCGCCTGGAAGGCTTCCAGCCGCCGGTCCAGATCGGTCTTCTTTGCCACCAGGGCAGCCAGAAGGGACTCCCTCCGCTCACGGGCTGATTCAAGGTCCTCCCGCATGGCAGTCAGGCGACCATTGATTTCGTCGGAATTTGCCTCGCCGCAGTCGGCAAAGAGGGCCTCGAGGCTTTCCCCCTCCCCACTCTCCAGCACCTGCCGGATCACCTCCTCCCGGCGTCCCAGGAGTGCGGCTTTCGTCCGGGAGCGGCCTTCGATTTCTGGAAGTGCCGACGGATCCTCCACCCCGGCCTCCGACGCCAGCCCCTCAAGGAGCCTTCGGCTCTGATCCAGGATTTCCTCCTGACGGCCTCTCCGGAGACAAATCTCTTCTTCCCTCTTTTCCAGTTCCTGACGGCGGACGAAGGCTTCCCGGGCCTCACGAAAACGCCGGATGATCTCCCGCGCCTTGCCAAGCATCTCCTCCGGGGTGGACCGTTGATCCGCCTCCCCGGAAATAAGGGCCACCTGGTCTCCGAAGTGCCGGATGTCCTCCCGCATCTTCCCGATCCGGTCGCGCATCTCCGTCATGGAGCGCCCCAGCATCTCGAGCCGGGTCAGAATTTCCAGAAGATCCCGGATCTCCTCCGGATCTTCCGGAAGGAGGAGCTTCGCCTCAAGTCCCGCCTTCCCGAACTCTCCCTTCCAGAGCTCAAGCTCCCGCTCGACCTCCCGGAGAGCCTCCCGGGCCTCCTCGGATTGCCGGAAGGCAAGACGAAAGGTCTCTTCGGCACTGGTGTGACGGCCTTGCCTCTCCTTGGCATTCTCCATGATCTTCCGGGCCCGGACAAGAAGGCCGGGAAGCGTCCTCTCCCCCGCAGGATCGGGGTCGAGGGGAGCCAGAGCCTTCCGAAGACTGTCGGTCAACTCCGTCTCCGCCCTATGATCCTCGGCCTGTTCAGCCTCCAGTCGTTCGATCAGTTCCCCTTCGGCCAGAACTCTTTCCCGTTTTTCCAGCCATTCGACCATCGCCTCGGGGAGACGGTCGGGAGCTCCCTCAGGACCCAAACGAACCAGACCCTCCGGCCATTGGCCGATCCACTCGGATGAAAGCTGGGCCAATCGGTCGCGAGTCGACCGGAGGTCCTTTTCAAGGGCCTGGCCTTCGGCCCGTGCCAGATCCCGCTCCTTGTGCAAAAGGGAGAGCTCAATCGCCTCCTTCGAGCGTCTTCCGATAAGGTCGGCCACCCTGTCGCTCTCCCGGAGAAGACCCTCAAACCCCTCCGCGGGCCCCCTCCCTTCGGGAAAAAACAGCCTGAGATCGGACTCAAGGCTTTGGTCCCCCTCAAGAAACCGTTTTCGGAGAAGGCCCCACCCTGCATCCCGGCGTTCCCTGACAGCCTTTAGATCCGCAAAGGTGACCACTTCTCCCTCCCCTTCCAGGGAAGCGATCCGGTCCTCCCTTTTCTTCCTTTCCTGTTCCAGACGGACAAGGGCATCCCGAACCTCCTTCTCCTCGTGAAGGAGCCTCCGGAAATCCTCCTGCATCCGGAGGAGGGTCGACCGTTCCGGTAGTACAAGGGCGCGGAGGGCAGGGAGGGTGACCTCTCCCAACCCCAGGGAATGCAGTCTCCCGGCAAGGGCATCCCGACGCCGAAGAAGCTCCGAAGACTGCCGGGACCTTTCCTCGGATCGCGCAAGAAAAACCTCTGCCCCGGAGAGAATGGCTTCGAGAGCCCCGGTTTCGGGAACGGGAGGAAGCTCCCCACGGCCGGCTTCTGCGCGTGTCAAGGCCGCCTGGGCCTTGGCGGCATTCTTTCCTGCCACCTGAAAGCTTCCTTCGAGGGCAGACCGGCGGTCGAGGAGAGAGGCAATCTTTCTGCGCTTTCCCGGGGGTGGAAGATGGCGATCGAGCGTTTGAGGCTCCTCCGGAAGACCGCACTCACGGAGGAGAAGACGCGCCTCCTGCTCCATCGAAAAAAGCTCCTGTTCCCGTCGGGGAAGGTCCGTGAGGCTTTTCGAGGCCGCCCCCAGATCCTTCTCTATGACAGCAATCTCCTCCTCCCGGAGGAGCTCCGCCGGACTGTCGGCCAGGGCCGCCCGGTCCTGCTCCAGACCTTCCGCTTCCTCCCGGAGACGGTCAAGTTCCACCCTCCCCGTGGCAAGCCAGCTTTCGGCCTGGACCCGGAGGGCAAAAGAATCGGGAGGGAGGAGTGGGACTCCCTCCAGAAGCGAGAGCTCCCGACAGAGGGTTTCATATTCCTGGCGGCGGGGGAGAATCCGCAGGATCCGTTCGGCACGACGTATTCCCCGCTCGAGGCGAAGGACCTCGGACCGGATCCCTTCCGAGGCGTCCGCCAGCCGTCGGATCTCCTCTTCCTCACGGAGATAGTCCTGGGGAGAAACCGTCCTGAGGCGGCTATCGCGCCGGATCTCCCCGAGGCGGGCGAGGATCCTGTTGATCGCCGGGTTCTTTCCGGTGGGCAGGAAGAGCTCCCTTTTCCTTGCTGAAAGGACTTCGAGCTTCTTCCGGAGGTTCACGATGCCGGCCCCCGCCTCAACGAGTCCCTGTCCCAGGGCTCCCCCATCGTTCAGCAGGTCCTGACCATGGCGTCTCAGGCGAGCGGGGTCCAGAGAAAAAAGCCGCTCGAAGCTTTCCCGGGAGAGGCCCCCAAGAAAGGCGGAGAGGAGCTCGTCGGAAAGGACGCTCCCGTCGGCCATGGTCAGGGGGCTCTTTCCCCGGCGTCTTCGAACAAATTCCAGGGTCCGGCCGTCGGCTGAGGTGATCCTGGCCCCCAGGGCCATATCGGCCGTTCCGACCAGATAGGCATCCTCGCCATGTTTGGGAAAGCCGAAAAAAAGGCTCGAGAGAGCCCGGAGCGTGGTGCTTTTCCCCGCTTCGTTTGCCCCGTAGACCAGGTGAAAGCCGGAACCTAGGGAGAGACTCCGGTCCCGGAAGGGGCCGTAACCCAGAAGGTCCAGACGGTCGATCCTCATGGAGCCTCTCCCCGGTAGAGAAGATCCATGAGGACAGGGAGGAGGCGGGCCGGGTCCGCAAGGATGGCGGAGGAATCGAGCTCTTCCCGAAGTTCCTCGGGCAGGGCCCGTCTGAGCAAGGAGAGATCACCCTCCAGGGCGGCGGCAAGAGTTTCCGGGTCCCGGGCCACTTCGGAGAGGATTAACGAAAAGTCGGCGTCCGCCCCCTCTCCTCCGATGACCTCACCTTGCAGGAAATCGAGCCGGACACGCTCGATCCAGAGATCTTCAAGAGAAACCTCGGCCGCCACTTCCAGAACCAGCTGCCGCACCTGCTCCGGTGAATCGAGGAAGGAGCCCGGGAGGGAGGCGCGCCCTATCAGGATCACACGGACGGCGGCCGGACGACCGTCGGATTCCCTCTTTGCCGCTTCAAGGCCCTCCCGGAGGGGGCCAATTAGCCCCCGGACCTCGACAAGTCCGGATATGTCGACCGGGAGCTGGTGCCAGCGCACCACATCCAGGGGAACAAAGTCGAGGGCGGTCAGGCGTACCCCGTCGGTTTCGGCCAACATTGCTCCCTTGGGTCCGGTCTCCTTCGCGTGACGACCCTGGAGATTTCCGGGAAAGACCACCGCGGGATCGGAGGACAGAATCTCCCGCTTGTGGATGTGGCCGAGGGCCCAGTAGTCGTAGCCGCGGGAGGCAAGATCCAAAAGGGTGCAGGGAGCATAGACATCATGGTCGGGGGATCCGGAGAGGGAGGTATGCAGGAGGGCGATATTGAAATGCCCCGGTTGGGGCGGGGGATAGGCCAGAGCAAGGTTCTGGGAGACCTTTCCGGGAGCGAAGCTCTGGCCGGTCACCGCCACACCATACTCTTTCAGGATGACCCTTTCGGGAAGCTGGTCGGAGAGGACGGTGGTATTGGAGGGAAGATCGAGGTAGCGGCTGATCCGGTTGGCGGCATCGTGATTTCCCCTGATGATCACGACCCGGATCGCATGATCGGCAAGCCGTGAAAGTTCCCGACGAAGGAAGTGAACCACCTGCATGTTGGGGTTATCGTGGTCGTAGAGATCCCCGGCCAGAAGGAGGAGTGACACCTTCTCCTCGATGGCACGGTCAACCAGGGCCGAAAAGGCCTCCCGGGTGGCGCGACGTATCCGGGAAAGCTGTCCGGGATCTTCCAGGGCCAAGCTCCGAAGGGGGCTGTCGAGATGAATGTCGGCGGCATGAAAGAATTTCAATGGAACCCTCCCGTGGCAGCCGGCCCTGGGGACCGGAGTTCCCTCCTCTCTCCCCCCACCTCCTGTTTGGTGGCCGACAATCGCGGAGAGGGAAAGAATCGACCCTATTGTGGGATCTTTGCCGCCCCCTGTAAAGGAGGAGTATCGAAGCAGGATTCATTCCCCGACGGGCCCCACTTCGGAAAAGCCCGTCCACGGACGATCGCTCTTCAGGAGGGGCAGGCCTCTCCCTGCCTCCTGGGAAGACACACCAGAGAACCCCCCCTGGCCGATCGGACCCAAGGTCCTGTCCTGAGGGATCAGAACATGCCGGGAGGGTCCCACAGGGGTCCCCTCCCCCTGGGCCAGAGTCAGACGGCCCCACCGGGGCTCCAGAAGGAAGGTCTTCCCGGAGGCCCGGTCAGTGGCCTATTGATTGTCGAAGGTGGACCCGGCCTTCTTGATCCGGGCCATTGACCGGAGAAGCGGTGAGAGGGAGAGAACGCGGGAACAGACTTCCTGTCAAATAGTTCCCTGCCCTCCTTCCTTGTCTTCCGTCGGCCTTAACATCTGGACTGTCCTGCCTTCTCTCCCAGCCGGGCCATGGCGTCGAGCACTGGTCTTAGCTCCTTGCCAAGAGAGGTCAGGCGGTAGGAGACTTGCGGCGGAGAGACAGGGATGACCTCCCGGGCCACCACTCCCTTCGCCTCGAGCTCCCGAAGCCTCGAGGCGAGGACCTTCGACGTAATCCCGCCGAGATCGCGCCGGAGATCTCCAAAACGCCTGGGCTCCTCGCAGAGGTACCAGAGAATCTTGGCCGTCCAGGCCCCGGCCAGGAGTCTCAGGCAATGGTCGAGCGGACAGTCTGGAGGGGGTGCGGCCCTTCCGGAGGAGGGTCGGGTCGTCATCGTCATAGTGGTAAGAGTATACCAGGTTTCCATAAGGAATCTACTATCCGATGTATTCTTTCTGGGATATACTCGAAGTCATCAGGGGGAGATAAGATCCCGCTTCTCTGACCGCACCCTCAAGCTTTTGGAGAAGACCGATGATCGAAATCAGAAAAAGCGCCGAACGGGGCCACGCTGACCACGGCTGGCTCGACAGTTACCACACATTTTCCTTCGCCGACTACCATGATCCGAACCACATGCAATTTGGAAGCCTCCGGGTCATCAACGAGGACCGGGTCCAGCCGGGACAAGGATTCGGAACCCATTCCCACCGCGACATGGAGATCCTGAGTTACGTTCTGGAAGGATCCCTTTCTCACTCCGACAACATGGGAAAGTCCATGATTCTCCGACCGGGCGACGTGCAGCGGATGACCGCCGGTACCGGTGTCACCCACAGCGAGTCCAATCCCTCCGGAACCGAGGAGGTCCATTTTCTTCAGATCTGGATTCTGCCCCGGACAATAGGCCTCAGGCCAGGATATGAACAGAGACACTTTTCCCGCAATGACAAAAGAAACCGCCTGTGTCTCGTGGCCTCTCCGGATGGGACCGATGGATCCCTCACCCTCCACCAGGACGTCCGGCTCTATGCCACCATCCTTGAAGACGGGGGGCAGATCACCTTCGACCCCGGGAAGGGGCGGCGGCAATACCTGCAGGTGGCCAAGGGCTCCTGCCATTTAAATGGGATGGAACTCAGAGACGGTGACGGAGCCGGTATTTCGGGGGAGCCTTCCTTACTTCTCTCGGGAAACCCTGGAGCCGAGCTTTTGCTTTTCGACCTGGCCTGACCCGATTCCATTCTTTTCGTTCCCTTTTCCCCTGATTGATGACGGGAGGAAGCGATGAATAAAGTGAAAAAAATGGCCTTCTCGATTCGGGTCCAGAAGGA
>DAIBTC010000149.1 GCA_027415345.1 Nitrospirota bacterium | reverse complement strand
TGTCATTCTCCGCACATTCCGGAAGAAGGTCAAGCCGGAGAATCCTGAAGTGGTCGGCCCTTCCCTTTCCACGCCTGAACCCTCTCCATTTTCCCGGAATCGTTTCAGCCGAGGGGCTCCCCCGGTCTTGACCCATTCGACTCCCTTCGGATCCGGGCTGATGCCTTGAAACCCAGCTGACTGGCCCCTCAGAAGGACGGGATCGCGTAGCTCAGGTTCGCGTTCAGCTGGAAGGAGTTGTTGACGAAGCCGGGTGCGGGGGCGTTCCAGTAGTTGTCGATTGCCTGAAGGGAGAAGGCCAGGGAATCGTACACCGGAATGGTCAGCCCCGCCGAGAGATAGGCGAGCCAGGCCCGGGAGTTATTGAACTCCGGCGTGATATAGGAGTTTTCGTTGAAAGTGATGTTGTGGGGGAACTTGTAGAAATAGGTGACGGTGAAGGTGGCCCCGACCAGATTCTGGTTGGCGCTTGAAACCTGGAACTGCTGGTCGGTGTAGCTCGCCGTCAGGGTGAGATTCAGCTCCTGGACGGGACGTCTGAGCACCGTGTATCCCAGCCCGGCGCCGTAAATCTGCTGGAGGTCGAGGCCCGTGGTCGAGTTGTGGTCGTAGAGAGCCTGGACCAGGGCATAGAAGTCCCGGGAGAAATATTCGTCCTGTTCGGCGTTTCCGTGGTAGATGGAGGTGGAGATTGAGGGGGTGTTCGGCTGGGAGATCGTCCCGTAGGTGCTCGTGAATCCCAGGAGGGTCCGGTCGTCGGGCTCGAGCCAGGAGACCGTCGGGATCGTACGCGTGAGCGCGATCCCGAAATTGAAGGTCTCGAGGCTCTGGGTCGCCTCGACGAAGCTGGCCCCGCCGGTGATCGATCCCGACCAACCCTGCCACAGGTGCTCCTGGCCATTGACCTCTTTTTCATAGGTCTTGGCGTCGACCAGATGCAGAACCGTGGCGATCGGGATCCGGACCGGTCCCGAAAGGGCGGAGACGGAAAGTGTCCCTCCCTCTACCGTGAGGGGGCCTTCGGGAACCTTCCGGTTCGGTCGCCCCTGGCGAACCCGGACTCCTTTGGCAAGGACGGCAAAGGATTCGGGAACCCGGAGCGACTTGACATAGGTCCAGGCGATCGTGAGCGTCCCCGCCCCCTCGGAGCTGAAGGTGATCCCCTTGGCGTCCCCCGTCATCAGCCGCCCCTTTAACGTGTCCCCGTTTATGAGCGTCAGGAGATCGGAGGACGGCGAGACGGGAGCCGCGGCCCGGACCGCCGGAGGATTCGATAGGAGCCCGAGCCAAAGGATCAAAAAAGCCAGGAAAAGTCGCGGGATCGACATGGAAAACCGCCTGGCTCCTGCGCCAGAACATCCGGGGAAGGGTCCGGGACGACGGACCATGGCCGTTTCAGGAGAGGACCGAGGTGCATTGCGGACAGCGGGTGGCCCCCAGGGGAATGACGGAGAGACAAAAGGGGCAGACCTTGGTCGTGGGAGCCGCGGTTGCCTCCTCTTTGCGGGGCACCAGGGCGGTCAGGCGGTTGACCCACCGGATCAGCAGGAAGACAGAGAAGCCCACGATCACGAAGCCGATGATCGTGTTGATGAAGAGGCCGTAGTTCAGGGTGACCGCACCGGCCTTCTGCGCCACCGCAAGCGTAGAGTAGGGTTCGGGAGGGGTCCCCTGCCGAAGGACGAGAAAGAGGTTCGAAAAGTCCGCCTTCCCCAGGAGGAGGCCGATCGGCGGCATGATCACGTCGGAGACCAGGGAGCTCACAATCTTTCCGAAGGCGGCCCCGATGATGATGCCCACGGCCATATCCATCACATTGCCGCGCATCATGAACTTCGTGAATTCCTTGAGCATCTCCCTGCCCTCCTCACAGAACGGACCTTTCCTCATTCCCCTCGCCCCGGAATAGGGACCCGGCCCCGAAGTGCGGACGCCTGCCGACATCAAAGGGGGGAAGGAGAATCCCGTTCCCCCTGGCGTCAGGAATCAAGCCTTACTGGCAGACGGCCGTCGCCCTCAGTTTGTAAACCTGGACGATTCCGACCCAGTCCCGGTCGGAGAGCTGGGTCTGGACATTGGACAAGCGTCCGCTCTGGCACTGGGCCAGAAGATCCTTGTTGGCCTTTTCGGTGAGGTCGGTGGGAGAGCTCAGGTGAAGGACGCCGAGATCGCCCTGCTCGGTGACATGGACGACCGTCCCGGCGGTTCCCCTCGGGGAATCCGAGATCGACGAAGATTCGATGGAGACACAGCCCGTCATCGCCAGAAGTCCGGCTCCCAGCGCCAATGCGATCGTTTTTTTCAAAGGATCCTCCTCGTTTTGGATCCGGGCCGGGGGCCCGGACCGCGGACGGTTTCACCGGAGAGGGAGAAGGCCTTGGGTCCTCTCCCCTCCTGTTTCGCTCTATCGGTTCTTCTTGAAGGCACCTGTCGAATCCGAGATGACGATCTCGACCCGCCGGTTTTCCTGTCGCCCGCGGGCGGTCTTGTTGGAGGCTACCGGATAGAGGGCGCCATACCCCTTCACGCGGGCGATCCGGTCGGAACCCACGCCGAGCTTCCGGAGCGCCGCCTCGACGGCCTGCGCCCGTTTTTCCGAAAGCCTCCGGTTGTAGGCGGCATGGCCGGTGCTGTCGGTGTACCCTTCGATCATGATCCGGCGGGCCGGTTCTTGCTTTAAATAGGCGGCCAGCTTGTCCAGACGATGCTCGGCTCCCTTCCGGATCGAGGCCTTGTTGGTGTCGAAGAGCAGGCTCCCCAGGGTGAAGACCAGCCCCCGTTCGGTCTTTTTGGCCTCGAGGAGAGGCTTTTTCGGAGCGGGAGCGGAGACGGGATTCGGAGCGGCGGGGGCCGGAGGAACGGGAAGGCAGTCGGCCTGGGCCCGGAGCTTGTAGTCCTGGACAATTCCGACCCAGTCCCGGTTGGAGAGCTGGGTACGGACATTGACGAGGCGACCCGAGGGGCATTGGGCCAGTAGATCGGCGTCGGCCCGGGTCGTCAGATCCTTCGGGGCCGTGAGGTGGAGAACGCCCAAATCCCCCTCTTCGACCACGCGGACCGTTTTGGCACCGGGTGCCGGCGGGGTGTCGGAGAGGGTGGAGGAGGGGATGAAGACGCATCCCGACAGGAAGGCGGCCCCTCCCGCGAGACAGATCGTCAAAAGTCGTGCCATGCGGTTCTCCTTATTTTAAGTGTCGGAGGGCCCTTTGCCTGAGAGCCGCGCCGGGGAGCCGACCTGTCTCGAAACCGGTAATTTTGACAAAAATTTAAAATTCCCTTTGAAAGGTGTCCGGAATGTAGCCCAGGATTTGACGGGTGTCAAGGGAGATTTCTGTGTTCCCCGTCATGGGACCTCAGGGGAGGATCCACGGGGAGAGTCTCCTATGCCCTTCCGGTCGTCCCCGGCCATTGGTCCCGGATTGTTCCCCTTGCTTTTTCCCTCCAAAAGGATAAAATGCAAAGGACC
>DAIBTC010000148.1 GCA_027415345.1 Nitrospirota bacterium | reverse complement strand
AGTGGAGTAGTCCCGGTAGATACCGAGAATGGGACGGGTGACGGGACCGTTTCGGGTGGGATAGGTCACCGGGTCTCCGACCTCTTTTCCGAAGCGGTTGGCGAAGGGTTCGGAGACCAGAACCCCTTGTCCGGCCATGAACGCTTTCAAAATCGGCGGGGAAGGGGACGATCCGACCAGGGGCAGGGGGATGTTCCGGTAGAAGCGGTCCAGATCGGAGTAGGCGAGGTAGGAGGGTTTCGCCCCGATAGTGGCCGACAGGAGGGTATACCGGGCCACCCGGTCCACGAGCGGATTCTGGGAGATCGTCCGGGTAAGGGCGTTCGAGAGGGTCTCCGAGCAGTAGGAGGAGAGGCAGGTGGCAGGCTTGATATAGACGTCGGCCTTGAGGTTCTGGTCGATCCAGAGATTCAGGGTCTTCTCGAAGGAGGCGATCATGACCACGATGCCGATCACCATGCCCAGGCTTGCCATCACTCCCGAGATCGCGATCCGGGTCCGGCTGATCGTCGCGGTGAAGGCGGACAGGGAAAGGGAATGGACCGGGTTTGTCAGAAGGGACGAGATTCGCCGGAAGAAAGGGGAAAGGGCTCCCAGAAGGGCCGGAATCAGGAAGCTTCCGGAGAAGACCGCAAAAAGGGCGGCGGCATAGCCCCCCCAGGGGAAACGGTGGAAGGCGGGGAGGCGGGTCAGGGCAAAGCTCAGGAGGCCAAAGAAGACGAAGAGGCCCCAGAAGGTCTTCTGCCGGCTCGCCTGGCCCTCTTCCTCCTGGATGCGGGAGAGCCCCAGGACCGGGGGAATCCGGGTCGCCTCCCGAAGGGGGCCCGAGATGGCGAGGAGCGAGACCCCCATCGAGAAAAGAAGGGCCAGGAGGTCTTCGGCCAGGGAGGTTCCGATCGGAAGAAGGTGCGGGGGAAGAAACATCGTGGCGATCGTCCGCTGGACGGCCTGGAGGGTGATCCGGGCCAGGAACTGCCCCCACAAGAGACCGAACAGCCCTCCCAGAAGGCCGAACCAGGCTGCCTCGAAGGCCAGGAGCATCCGGATCTCCCGCACCGTTACCCCCAGAAGGCGGAGCGTCGCGATTTCGGTGCGCCGCCTGACCACAAAGAGGAGAAGCGTGTTGCCGATGAGAAAATAGGCCACCAGGAAGGCCACGAGGGAGAGGGCCATGAGATTGGAGCGGTAGGCCGCGAGCATCGAGTCGTACTGGTTTTTCCGGGCCTGCCGGGAGAGAACCAGAAGTTTTTTGTCGAAAAGGGAACGAAGGAGCTTGGCTTCGGCCGAGACGGCTTTCGGATCCGGCTTCGTACCGGGAGGGCCGTCCCACAGGAGATCGATCCGGGAAAGCGAGCCGCTTTTTCCAAAAAGGGCCTGGGCCCAGGAGAGGTCGATCAGGAAGGTGTTCCGGGGAAGCATCCGGGCCCGGATGGTGTCGGGGATCTCGCCCAGGACCTTGAGAGGAACTGTGGTCGTTCCGTAGGCGACCTGAACGGTCTCTCCGGGGTGAAGCCCCCAATGCGAGAGGGTGCGGGGGGGGAGGTAAACCCCGCCCCGCACCTCAAGGATGTCCTGGTCCTTTTTTCCGGGGGGCCGATCGGCGCTCTCGAGAAAGTCGAGGCCTTTCAGCAGAAAGGTCTGTCCATGGTAGACCACCGTGAGCTCGAGAAGGGGCGAGATCCGGAAGGGGGCAGGCCCCAGGGCTTTCTCAAGGGTATCGATGGTCGTGTCGGGAAAAAAGAGACCGGAGGGGGCGACGAGGGAGAGAACGGCCGGATCCCGGACGTGGTTGATGGCATTCTTGAAGGAGAGAAGCGAACTTCGGTCGGCCTGGACGATGGCGAGGACGATGGCCGTTCCGAGGGAGATCCCGAACAGGGTCAGGAGGGTCGCAAGCGGCGTCCTCCGGAGATTCCGGAAGGAATAGGACAGAAAAAAGAGCGTGGTCGACACGGGAGCTCAGGGTCCCGGCGGGGGAACGAACTGTCCGTCCCGGAGATGGAGGATTCGGTTTCCGTAGCGGGCCGCCTCGAGGCTGTGGGTGCTCATGACGATCGTGGGCCGGAACTCCTTGTGGAGAAGGGTCATGAGTTCGAGGATCTTCCGTCCGGTGAGATGGTCGAGGGCACCGGTCGGCTCGTCGGCCAAAAGAAGCCGCGGGCGGTGGATGAGGGCTCGGGCCACCGCCACGCGCTGCTGTTCCCCTCCCGAGAGCTGGGAGGGGAATTTGGCGTGCTTGTCTCCCAGCCCCACCTCCTGAAGAAGGGAATGGACGGTCTGCCGGTCGTGCTTTCCCACGAGGCGGGCGGGAAGGGCGACGTTTTCGTAGACGCTCAGAAAGGGAAAGAGATTGTAGTTCTGAAAGACGAATCCCATGTCATGGCGGCGGACGAGCGTTTTCTCCTCGTCATTCATCGGACCCCAGGACCGTCCATCCAGAAGAACCGTTCCCGAGTCGAAGGGGTCGATGCCGGCCAGGATGTTCAAAAGGGTCGATTTGCCGGAGCCCGAATCCCCCATGAGGACCACCCACTCCCCGGCCTCAATGGTGAAGGAGAGGTTCCGCAGGACGCTCTGGGTGGGGCCTCCGGCTCGCCCGTAGGTTTTTTCAAGGTTCTCGCAGCGGAGAGAGAGTCCCATCAGGAGCCCCGTGCGTCCGATTTGAGAAGATCCTGGACGACGGAGAGGTCTTTTTCGCCTTGCCCCTTGATCTCGATTCTCCGGTAGAGGGAACGGAGGTGGGCGAGTGTTCCGGGGAGGGCCAGGTTCCGGGAGAGAAGCTCCTCAAGAAGAAGATCCAGGTCCTTTTTCATGAGGGAGGCCGAAAAAGCCTTCGTATAGTCCTCTTCCAAAAGATTCTTGATCTTGATCCGGTAGAAGGGAGTGGCGAGGGGACTGTCGAGAAGGGCCTGGGACAGGGCTTTCCGGTCGAGTCCCAGGGACTCTCCGGCCAACAGGGTTTCGGTCAGGGCTTCCATATGGGCGGCCAGGAGATAATTGATGGCGAGCTTGGCCGCCATTCCGGAGCCGGCCGGTCCGAACCAGTGAAGGCTTTTTCCCAGGACAGCCATCGGGGCTTCGATGTTTTTTCGAAACCCTTCGTCTCCTCCGGCCAGAAGAAGCAGTTCCCCCCGCTCGGCTGGAACCACCGATCCCGAAACGGGGATGTCGAAATAGGGCACACCCCGTTCCTGGCAGGCGGAGGCCTCCACCCGGGCTTCCGCCGGGGCTTCGGTCGACATGTTGATGACGATCTGTCCGGGGCGAAGGGCCGTGAGAATTCCCCGGGATCCGGAAAAAAGGTCACGGGCCGCCACCCCGTCACGGACCATGACGATGACGAGATCGCTTTTGGCGACGCAATCGGCCGCATCGGTCCCGACCGGAAAGGGGAGGGAGGCCAAATCCTTGTGCAATGTCCGGTTGTAGCCACACAGAGGGTAGCCGGCCTCTGAAAGCCGCCGTGCCATCGGCCGCCCCATGGCTCCCAG
>DAIBTC010000147.1 GCA_027415345.1 Nitrospirota bacterium | reverse complement strand
ACACTTTTTGAATCCTTTTCCCGGCTTATGATCCTAGTTTTCTGATGAATTGAGAGAAAAGGGCCATTCACAATATCAAGATAGACCCCGGAGGTCCCATGATCCGCCCCGCCCTGAAAGGACGATTCCTTTCCAAAACCATGATGTTGGCAGCCATCTTCGTGGTGGCCTCCGGGTTCTTCTATGTCCCACAAGCTCATGCAAGCTTTTCCGAGACACTCACCTCTGCCGATGTGGGGCAGTCGTTTACGGTCGATTGGAATTTGGCTGCAGGGGCAATAAGTAGTTCAAGTACAGGATCTCAAACTCTGACATCTCCCCTGAACGCCATTGGAACCTTTACGGTCCAATCATTATCGTCAACGACCCTTGATCTTGCGGCAACAATCGACAACACGACGGCTCTCAATTCTAGTTTGACGCAGGCTTACCTGATGTCTTTGGGAATTTCTACAAGCCCGTCAGCGACAACAACACTTTTTAAAGCAGGGAATGTTTTTACCCAGGCAGATACCCCTTCAACGGGAAATTTTCCAGGCGGATTTAAAAATATCGATGCGTGTGTCTATGCCTCAGGAAATACCTGTAATGGAACAGCCATTAATAATGGCCTTTCCGCCGGATCCTCCGACTCCTTTGTCCTGGCCCTTTCTGGAACCTTCGGGAATTCGCCCTCCATTACCCTGTCCGATTTCGCCGTCAAGTTCCAGACCAACGAAGGATCCTACGAATTCGGGGGGAACTCTCTCTCCGAAACACCCGAACCCGGAACTCTCGTGCTTTTCGGCACAGCGCTCCTCCTGGCCGTAGGCCCGGCCCTCCGTCGGCGTCTCCTTCCGGCTCTTTCGGAGGTTCGCCGGGGGTAGTCTGGTCCGACAGAAAACTATGGAAGTCTTCCTGGTCTGAAACGACCGACAGAGAATCACCAGTGTTTCAGGGAGGTTTCCATGGACGATTGCAATGCAGGGATACCCCTGATCCCAAAGCTTCAATCCCAAGCCCATAAAGACTCCTTGCCGGACCGGATGCTTTCCGTTGGCTCAGGCACCTCTCCCGGGATCCCTCCAGGGAAAGACCGACAATTCTGCCTCTGGGCGTGTATTCCCCGTGACCGTGGCGGATATTAAAGACGAACAAGATGAATTTATCTCTTGATTTCGTCTTCCATCATCCGGGTTTGATTCCGGACGGATGCCAGGAGCTATGACGTGAGACTATACTCATATATCGAGAGGGATATGGGAACCGAAAGGGACGACGGTTCTCCAGGAGGATTGAGTGGGTACCAACAACGACAGGACGTTATGGGACAGGACCCTCCTCGCCGGAGCGCTTCTGGTTGCCGGAAGCTTCCTGCTCTTCGTCTTCTCCACCCGGCTAGGCGGCGACGAAGGAAGCCTGCTCAGACGACAATCGAGTCTTAATCAGTCCCTGGGCCTTTTACGGGACATCCGGTCCGCCCTCGACCGGGTGCAGGGCGATCTCGCAAGCTCGGGATCCACACACACCGTTTTCCGGGACGTGGCAAAGCTCAGGAGCCTTCTCTCGGCCCTGTTTCGCACCCCCCTTTCCTTCAAAGGGATGGAGCCGGAGGAGCAGGCCTATTTTCAGAGCCTTGCCCGGGGGATCGATACGGGAACCCTCCGGATGGAGCCCTCCGTTTACCAGGAAGGCGTCCGGATCCTGAGCCACAGCGAGCGGTTTCTCGCACGCAGACGTCGCGACAACCGCCAGGACTACGGTTGGATCGAGGATCTGCGCCTCGGAGCCGGAACCGGAGCCTTTCTGCTCGCCGCAGGCGGGATCCTTGGAATGGCGCTCTCCACCCGCCGCATCCGGAGAGAAGCTGCCCGGGTCACCGACCTTCTGGACGCCTCCGGCCTCCCGGTCTTCCTGAAGGACCGGAAGGGGCGGTGGATCTGGGCCAACCGCTCGGGCGTCCGCCTCTTCGGTCTCGACAGAAAACCCCCCTCCGTCTGGCGCGACCGGGATTTTTCCTCCTCCTCGGGCCTTCGCGCCGGAGAATACCTCGAGCGCTTCCAGAAGAACGATGCCGAGGCCTTAAAGCGCGGAGATCTTACCCGCACCGTCGAGGTCGTCTCCCGCCAGGGAGGATCCCCCCGCCACATGGACTTCGTCCGCATTCCCCTGTGGGACGAGGACGGAGTGCCTCTGGGCCTTCTGGTCACCGGCCAGGAGATTTCGGTCCAGATTTTGAAGAACCTTCACCTGGCCCTCTCCCGGATCAACGAGCTAATCACCCGGATCCCCGACCCCGAGACTCTCTTCGATGAGGTCTGCCGGATCGTCATGGAGTACGGGCGGGTCCGGGAGTGCCTCATCGGAGAGATCGATCCTGAGACCCGGAACCTCTCTTGGATCGAGCTTCGGGGGATCACGGCGGAGGCCGCCTCGGCCTTGCGCTTCTCCAGCGATCCGGCCCTTCCGGAAGGAATGGGGCTGGTGGGCTCGGTTCTCCGGTCGGGCCGACCCCGGACCGCCCGTCTCCACAGGGACGAATACCCCATCCTCAGAAAGCCCGACGAGGAGAGCCCGGATGGCTTCCACGACGTGGGGGTCTTTCCCTTTTTCCGGGGGAACCGGATCTTCGGGGCCCTTCTCGTCCACGATCCCTCGACCGGGGGATTCGATCCGGAGATCAGCGACTTCCTCGTCCAGATCTCCCGGAACCTCTCCTTCGCCCTCGACAACTGGGACCGGGAGCACCACCAGAAGTCGGAAGAAGAGAAGATCGTCTTCATGGCCTTCCACGATCCCCTCACCTCCCTCCCCAACCGCCGCCTTTTCATGGACCGCATCAACCAGGCCCGGGAACGCTCGCTCCGGGGGATGGAGCACTTCGCCGTGGGAGTCCTGGATCTGGACGGATTCAAGGCGGTGAACGACCGGTGGGGCCATCAGATGGGAGACAAGCTGTTGGTCGAGGTCTCCGGCCGCCTCAAGCGTACCCTCCGGGGTGCCGACACCCTGGCAAGGCTCGGAGGCGACGAGTTCGGCTTCGTCTTCGCCGACCTTGCCGCCACCTCGCTCGACCAGATCACCCGCCGGATCATCGACATCTTCTCCCAGCCCTTCGAGATCGGCGACCGCTCCATCGTCGTCGGCGGGAGCCTCGGGGTGACCCTCTGCCCTCCGGACGAAGGGGATGCCAATACTCTGATTGCCCACGCCGACAAGGCCATGTACCAGGTGAAGGCCACCACCAAGAACTCCTGGAAGGTCTTCGCGCCGCTGTGATTGTCCCCGGCCAGGGAGAGCTTCGGGCCCGACCGGACCGCTCCTTTTTTGTGTCCAAGAGAAAGGATGACTTGATTCGAAGGATTACAGAGAAGGACGAAACCATTCTGGACGAGACAAGGCAGGATCTTCGATATCTTCTGGAAAATGGTCCCGAAAAATTGAATACCAATGATCGAGTCGGTCCCCCTTCTGCCAAATGATTGTTCCCTTTCTGACAGATAAAACTTGGGTCGGGAGACCCTCTTCAGAC
>DAIBTC010000146.1 GCA_027415345.1 Nitrospirota bacterium | reverse complement strand
GGGTAGGTTATGAAAGCCCTTCCCAGTTTAGCCGAGAATATAGTCGGATGTTTGGCACCCCACCTTTGAGAGACATTACGAGCCTGCGACAAAGGGCCATAAGCGAACAGGAATAGCTCCAGACAGAGCGGGGGATCGTTGCCATTGACAGTCGGGTGACAAACGAGGGGGTTTCTCTGTCCCGTTTTGTCACCCGGAGAAAGAAAAAGAGGGTTACGGGAGACGACAAAAGACGACAGGTGACGACAGTATATTTTCAGGACTCAAAAGGGGTTCAGGGAAAAATACTGGAGCGGGAAACGGGATTCGAACCCGCGACCCTCGCCTTGGCAAGGCGATGCTCTACCGCTGAGCTATTCCCGCGAAACGGTGTGAGGAGAAGCCCGTTTAAGATACGAAAAATTCAGTCCAAGGTCAACCTCCTCCTGAGAATCCAACCTCTCCCCCTACTCCTGATCGGAAAGGAGCGGTCTGGCAAATTCACCTCCCGCCAGGGAGGGATCTTTCCTGAAGCAGATCAGGTGGAGCCTGTTGTAGTGATCGGGCATCAGAAAATCCGGTATATACCCCCGATCGAGGAAAAACCTGACATTCTCCCCCAGAACGAGCATCGTGCAGACGGAAATCTTGTGACAGGAAGACGGGACAAGCCTTTCGACCGCCTCCATCAGGGCCCGTCCCACACCCTTTTTCCGGCTTTCCTGGTCCACGAAAAGCTTCCGGATCAGCCAGACCCCTTCCATCTCCCGCCCACGAACCCCTCCCAGAATCCGACCCTCCTCGCTCTTGGCGACCAGGATCCGGGTAAAGGAAAGTTCGGCGCGGCACTCTTGCTCCGTCTCCCCGGTCCAGACCGAGATGTCGAAAAGTTTTGCATGGGACTCGAAGGCCCGGGACTGTCGCGAGAGAAGCTCAGGAATGTCCGTCTCATCGAGCGGAACGATCGCAAAAGGTTCCATCGGGACTCTCTCCTGTCAGTTCATCGAATGGGTTCCCCCAATAGGAGGTCTTTTCCAGAGCGCACATCCCAGTCTATCATCTTGGTAGGGAGAAGGAACACGGCCTTTTCTTGACAGGCCCCATTGCGGGAGTACCTTTGACGAGATCCGGACCAGCACGACATGACTATGCCATCGTCGGAGGAGGAGTGGGCGGAGTCCTGGCGGGGGCGATGCTTGGCCACGCCGGCCGCGATGTCCTTCTTCTCGAGGCCATGGACTACCTGGGAGGATGCTCTGGAACCTTCGAACGAAGCGGCCACTTCTACAATGCCGGGGCCACGACCTTCGTGGGCCTGGGTCCCGCCCTTCCCTTGGGCTATCTTTCGCGGATTCTTGGGGTTTCCCTTCCCGTGAAATCCATCGACCCCTCCCTCAGGGTCCATCTTCCCGACCGGTCGTTCCGTCTCTTCCGGGATCGGACCCAGCTCATGGACGAGCTCACCGCGGCCTTTCCCGATGACGATCACCAGGGGCTCTGGCGCCGGATCTTCCGGGTCTCAGATGCGGCATGGACAAAGATTCTCTCCCTTCCACCCTTCCCCCCGAAATCTCTATCAGAGGTCCTTTCATTTCTTCGACCGGGAGCCTCCCTCCTCATGCGGGGAGGGCCCGATCTCCTGCGGTCCGCCAGCTCCGTCATGGCCCGGCATGTCAAAACCACCCCCTACCAAAACTTTCTGGACCAGATCCTCCTGATCACCAACCAGGCCCCCTCGGAGGAGGTCCCGTTCTTGTCGGGGGCCCTGGGACTCTCCTACCCCACCCTCGACAACTACACGGTCCTGGGAGGCATGGGTGCCGCTCTCGAAGCCTTCGCCCAAAAGATTCCCTGGGTTTACCGAAAGACCCTCGTCCGGAAGATCGAACGAACCGGCGGATTCTTCCGCCTCCAGACCACCCGGGGAACCTATGAAGCCCAACGGGTGATTTTAAACCGCGACGTCTGGGGGGTGGCGGATCTCTTGGACGACCCGGCCCTTGCCCGCCTGCAGGACAAACGGAAGGCCCGGTTCCGGCAGCGCTGGGGAGCGGTCACCCTCCACTTCCGGATCCGGGACCTCTTTCCCGAAAACTTCGAGCTTCACCACCAGATCCACCACGAGCCCAACCCCTGGACCAAAAGCCGCTCCTTCTTCCTCTCGCTTTCGGATCCTAAGGACGACCGCCTCTCCGCGGAAGGCTTTCGGAGCGTCACCCTCTCGACCCACACCTTCCTTTCCCTCTGGGAAGGACTCTCCCGGGATATCTATCTCGAACGCAAGGAGCAGGTCACCCGCTTCATTCTCGAAAATCTCACCCGTCATCTTCCCCTCTTTCGCCAGGCCGAAAGGGAGGAGATCCTCACCGGAACGCCCCGCACCTTTGCCCGTTATACCCGGAGAACGGGCGGCACCGTGGGCGGGATCCCCTTGAGAAGGGAGGTCTTTCCCCTGGGATATCCGTCGTCCTTCTCCCCCCTTCCCCATCTCTACCTCGTGGGAGACAGCACCTTTCCCGGACAGGGCTGGCCCGGAGTCGCCGTGGGTGCGATTGCCCTTGTCCGGCGTCTCGAACCCGGACTCCTGTAGGATCATCACACCCATGACCCCGTTCGAAAGGATCGCTCCATGAAAGCCCTTTATCGTCTGCTCATCCTTGCCGCTCCGGCCTTCCTGCCACTGGTCCTGACCTTAATCTTCGCAGGCCTTCCCCTCCCTCCGGCCCTGGCCTCCGGGAGAACGCCCGGCCAGGAGCTCCTGGACGCCGCCTCCGCCGGGAATCTCCCGGCCGTGCGCCAGGCCCTTCACAGAGGGGCCGACATCAATACCCGCACACGCTTTGGCAATACCCCCCTCATGTGGGCTGTGACCCAGGGCCATCTCAGGATCGTCAGGCTTCTTCTTTCGGCCGGAGCCAATCCCAACGCCGCCAACAACAACGGCATCACCCCCCTCATGACCGCCGTCCTCACCGGCCAGGAGGAGACGGCCCGGCTTCTCCTGGCGGCCGGAAGCGCCCCCGACCTCTCCTCCCGAAGCCATATGACCCCCCTGATCCTGGCCGCAGGAAGAGACAGCCTCCCGCTGGCCCGCCTTCTTTTAAGCCATAAGGCCCATGTCGACCTGGCGGACGGGGAGGGACGGACGCCGCTCATGTGGGCCGCCCAAACGGGCGACCGGGAGCTTGTCCGGCTCTTTCTGGAGGCGGGCGCCAACCTGGCCATTCGGGACCAGGAGGGAAAGACGGCCGGGGAGCTCGCAAGGGAGCTCCATCCCCGGGTGGCCGCCCTGATCGAGTCTTGGGAGAAAAAGAAGGAAGGAAAGGGACAATGACCGGGAGAATCTGCGCTTTTCGAGTGATAAGAAAAGGCCGGCGGGCTAGCCGGCCTTGTTCAGGGATTCGACCAGGGACTTGATGGTGCCTGTCACCTCCGTGAGGCCCCCAAAGCTTTTGTTGGCCTCCGAGGCCACCGTCTGGGTCTTTTCGATGAGGGTGCTGTTTTCCGAGGATTTTTTGGCGATGTCGCCCATGGCCT
>DAIBTC010000145.1 GCA_027415345.1 Nitrospirota bacterium | reverse complement strand
AAGATCTGTCTGAGGTTCTGAGGGTGCCCGGGCCGGAGAAGAACCCTCCGGAGGACCCGGAGGTCCTCCAGAAGATCCGGGAGCATGGCCTCCATCCCCACCCCGAAGGCGGGTACTACCGGGAGATTCACCGCTCCATGGAGGAGGTGAGGACCGGAGGACCGGAGCGCGTGAGGGGCGCCGTTTCCGTCATTCTCTTTTTGATACCCGGCCACGTGGAGACCCGCTGGCACCGGGTCCTCTCCTGCGAGATCTGGCATCACGTCGGAGGGGCGCCGCTCCTCCTCTCCTTCGGGCGGGAGGGCATTCCCGAGAGATTCCGGCTCGACCGGGATCCTCCCCACTGTCTGGCCGTCGTTCCGGCCGGGGACTGGCAACAGGCCCGGTCCCTCGGAGGTTTCAGCCTCGCCACCTGTACGGTGGCCCCGGCTTTTGATTTCAGGGACTTTGCCCTCTGGGAAGGACCCGGGTCCCCCTTCGGAGAGCCGATCCCCTGACCCCAAACGGAGGAGCGTCATGTCCCACCGGAGAGTCTTTCTGATCGACGTCGACAACACCCTTCTGGACAATGACCGGCTCCAGGCCGACCTGGTCCGGCACCTGGAGGAAGAGTACGGGCCCGCCGCCCGGGATCGCTACTGGACCCTCTTCACCGACCGGTGGGAGCGGATCGGATATGCCGACTATCTGGGGGCCCTCCAGCTCTATCGTGAGGAGGAGCTTCACGACCCCCGGCTTCTCAAGATGTCGTCCTGGATGGTCGACTACCCCTTTGCCACCCTCCTTCATCCCAAGGCCCTCGAGGTGATTTCTGAGCTCCGGAAGAGAGGAGAGGTCGTCATCCTCTCCGACGGGGATGCCGTCTTCCAGCCCCGCAAGATCGAGCGCTCGGGACTCTGGACCGCCGCGGAGGGAAAGGTTTTGGTCTACATCCACAAGGAACAGATGACCGCCGATATCGAGGAGCGGTTCCCGGCAGACCATTATGTCGTCATCGACGACAAGATCCGTATCCTGACCGCCTTCAAGGAGGTCTGGCAGGACCGGGTCACCACCATCCTGCCGCGCCAGGGCCACTATGCCCTGGATCCGGCCCTTCAGGCCTCCTCTCCTTCCCCCGATCTGTCGGTGGGCCACATTGCCGATCTTCTCGATCTCGACATCGAGATCCTGCTTCCCCGTCCCCCTGTCCATAGGAGCCGTCCATGACCGTAAGTCCTCTCGCCGGAAAGTTGCCCCCGCCCTCCCTGATCGTCGACATTCCCCGGCTGGTCACCGACTTCTTCGCCATCAGACCGGACCCGGAAAACCCCGCCCAACGGGTCTCCTTCGGCACCTCCGGCCACCGGGGCAGCGCCTTCGACGGTTCCTTCAACGAAGACCACATCCTGGCAATCACCCAGGCCGTCTGCCTCTACCGGAAGGGGCAGGGAATCGAGGGGCCCCTCTTCGTGGGGGCCGACACCCATGCCCTCTCCCGCCCCGCCTTCGTGACCGCCCTTTCCGTACTCGCCGCCAACGGGGTTACCACCATTGTTTCCGACCGGGACGAACCGACGCCCACCCCTGTGATCAGCCACGCCATCCTGACCTACAACCGGCCCCGGGATGGCGGATCCCCCCCCTCCCCGGCCGACGGAATCGTGATCACCCCCTCCCACAACCCGCCCGGGGACGGGGGGTTCAAGTACAATCCTCCGGGAGGGGGACCGGCCGAACCCGCCGCCACGCGGTGGATCGAGGATACGGCCAACCGCTTTCTTAAGGAGAAGCTCGCCGGAGTGCGCCGGATCCCCTTCGAACGGGCGATCATCTCCGAAACGGTTCATGGACGGGACTACCTCTCCGCCTATGTGGCCGACC
The DNA here is from genome assembly GCA_027415345.1 of Nitrospirota bacterium. Taxonomy (GTDB): domain Bacteria; phylum Nitrospirota; class Leptospirillia; order Leptospirillales; family Leptospirillaceae; genus UBA4572. The sequence goes on along the minus strand of DAIBTC010000145.1, from coordinate 1,707 downwards.
TGGGGGAGGTCATCGACATGGAGGCGATCCGGAGCTCCGGCCTCTCGATCGGCGTCGATCCCCTGGGAGGGGCCGGCGTCCACTACTGGGGACGAATCGCCGAAGATTACGGACTCAACCTCACGGTGGTCCGGGAGACGATCGATCCGACCTTTTCCTTCATGACCGTCGACTGGGACGGCAAGATCCGGATGGACCCCTCCTCCCCCTATGCCATGAAAAGCCTGGTCGGGATGTCCAGCCGCTTCGACATCGCCTTCGGATGCGATACCGACCATGACCGGCACGGGATCGTCTCCCCGTCGGCCGGACTCATGAATCCCAACCACTACCTTTCGGTCCTGATTTCCTATCTTTTCTCCCATCGTCCGGCCTGGGGCTCCGGGGTCCGCATCGGCAAGACCATCGTCTCGAGCCGCATGATCGACCGGGTGGCCGAATCCCTGGGCCATCCCCTCCTGGAGGTCCCTGTCGGCTTCAAATGGTTCGTGGAGGGGTTGCTGGACGGAACGGTCGGAGTCGGAGGAGAGGAATCGGCCGGAGCCTCGTTTCTCCGGAAGGACGGGAAGGTCTGGACCACCGACAAGGATGCCCTCATCCCCGGTCTCTGTGCGGCCGAGATCACGGCCGTCACAGGACGAGAACCGGGGAGGCATTACGAAGACCTTGTCTCCCGGTTTGGTCCCCATTTCTACCGGAGGATCGATGCCCCGGCCGATCCCGCGCTCCGGTCAGCCCTTTCGAAAATCACTCCCGAGCGTCTTTCCCTTTCCGAACTGGCAGGAGAGCCGGTGCGGAAGGTCCTCACCGTGGCTCCGGGTAACGGCCAGCCGATCGGGGGAATCAAGGTCGAGTGCGATTCGGGATGGTTTGCCGCACGCCCTTCCGGGACCGAAGAGATTCTCAAGATTTACGGGGAAAGCACCCGGAACGAGGCCCACCTTCAGTCCATTCTTGAGACGGCCGACCGGGAAATAAGAAAAGCCCTCCGGGCATAGGGCCGGAGGGCTCGGGACAGGGACTCGAACCCCCGCCGGCTTCTCAGAGCTGCTTGCGGAGCTTCTGGAGCCAGCTCTCTCCCTTCTTCGGAAGGGCCCGGGGTTTGCCGCACCCCTCTCCCGGAGGCCAGTTGACCAGCATGGATCCGATATGGGACGGAGAAATATCCGCGCCCGACTTTTTAAAGTACTTGAGCCAGAACTCGCCCATCTTTCGAGTCTTCTCGATCGACGGAGACCGGGTCCCGATCACATAGACACAGACATTCTTGAGGTCGGGGAAGCCATAGGCCTTCTCCACCCGCTTCAGATCCCTGTCATTCCACTTCATGTCCCGGTACCGGAACCTCCCCCGGTCTTCCTGCATGTCCGACAGAAAGACGACGATGGGCCTCCGGCGGTCGGCGGAGAAGAGCTGGGAGGCCATCCTAGCCGCCCCGAAGAGATCGGTATACCGGGACTTTCCCGGCTTCGCCAACTTGGCCTTGAGTGTCGTCAAAAGGGTGGCCCTAATCTCGTTGTCCCTGGCCTTTTCCTTCTTGACCTCGTTCTTGTAGTCGATCTCATTGTCCGACAGGCTGTCAAAGGACGGACGTCCGGGAAGGATCCCTTCCGCCATGAAATTCGACACCAGCGAATTGTCGTCGACGATCGGGGCGACCCGCAGACGGTCGCCGGCCTTAAGCTCCGGCACGATCCGGTCGAGGAG
>DAIBTC010000144.1 GCA_027415345.1 Nitrospirota bacterium | reverse complement strand
CACTTCCTGGAGGCCTTGGACCTGGGGAAGCCTCACAAGCGGAATCCTTTCACAATTTTGGATCCCTGTGATCCAATGGATAGCTCTGAAACTTGATCCGGATCACTCCCGAAGGGCAAGTTTCCGTGCATGAGCCAGAAGAAATTCCCCCAAATGACTCCACTCCAAAGGAAAAGTCTGTTTGGTGATGGTGGGAAAGCCTGATTAAAGCCCTCTAGGGATCCGCAAAAATCTTGGGTTCAGGACGAAAAACCGTTGAATGGGTAATATGTTCCCCAGGTAGACCGGCTTCCCGATCCCTCCCAATCCAGGGAGCGATGACCAGGACATTTGCGGGGAAAGGTCGATCCTGCTCTGGCAAGAACGCAGGATGAGACTCTGCAGTCTCAAAGTCCGCCAGGACAAAGTGACAACAGAAATCTCGGGAGAGGTGATAAGGGAGGATCAAAAGGTCGCCAGGCCTTTCTTTCCTCCTCTTCCCCTCCCTCCCCCTTTAGCCACGGGTTTTCTCCCTTTTCCGAACCCCCCTCCTGTGTTATCCTCGACAAATGAAGGGTTTCATATTTGTCACGTGCCGGTCACGGTCTCCCATCAACAGGCCAGTCCGAGGAGGTATTGCATGGATCTGAATAGACACTATCCAAGAAGTCCCGTCGATCGACTCCATGGAATCGACCATCTCAAGAGGATCATCGACAAAGCCCGGGCCCACAACGCCGGAACCTTGGGAGAATACAAATACAACTGTCCCCTTGACCAGATGTTCCTCGGGCACATCGGGATTTCCGCCGAGGATTTTGCCAGGCTTGTTCAGACACACTCCTCCGACGAAACCGTTTATGCCGAGCTCTGGAAACGGTTTCCCAAGGCCCTCTCTCCTGAAGCGGTCGAGGCCTTCAACAAGCTCTACGAATCAGCCGCTCCGGACACACCGGAGAAAAAGGCGTGGTTCACCTCTGTTCTCCAGGGCCTCGATCCTTCCCGGACCGACATCACCACCTGGGTCAGACTCCTCGACCTCGAAGAGAAGCGCCAGGTTCCCGTTCTGAAATAATCTTGGGAAAGAGGGATAGATCGTTCTGCTCCCCCCGTGTCCCCCGGACGGTCGAATCCACCGATTTTCACCTTGCAAAAGGGAGCCCGACCATGGTTTTTCGTTTTTCCCGAACCTCGCTTCTCGGACATTGCCTCCTTTTTATCCTCATCACGACGTTGGTTCCCTCTCTTCCTTTCGCACAGGCGGCTTCAACCCCGTCAAAGGTGGTCCAGCCTCCCCTGAAACTGGCCCTCTCTCCCCATATCCACCATTTCAAAAACGGCCTGACGCTGGTCACGGTCAACGATCCCTATAGCCCGACCCTGACCTTCCAGATCTGGTATCGTGTGGGCTCCCGGAACGAACACAGGGGCCGAACCGGGATTTCCCATTTCAATGAACACATGATGTTCACCGGAACCAAAAAGTTTCCCCATGGAAAACTCGACACCTTGATCAATGGGGTGGGGGGACAGCTGAACGCCTTTACGGACTATGACTTTACTGCCTACTTCGAAAATGTTGCCCCGGACAAGATCAATCTGCCCCTGGCCATCGAATCCGACAGGATGACCCACCTTCTCCTCTCCCCCGACCAGGTGGAACGGGAACGAAACATCGTCCTTGAAGAACGCAGGAACGATTATGATGATCCGACCCAGAAGCTTGTCGAGCAAGTCTATGCGACGGCCTATGCCGTCCACCCCTACCATAACCCCGTCATCGGTTGGGAAAGGGATATAAAGCGCACGACCCGGGGGGATATCCGGAACTACTACCGGGCCCATTACATGCCGAATGACGCCACCATCGTGGTCGTGGGCCCGATCGACGAGCAAAGGCTCATCTCCAAAGTCGAAGAATATTTTGGTTCCATTCCCCCGGGACATCTTGCCAAAAGCCGGATTCCGGCAGAACCCCGTCAGCACCGACTCCGGATGACCATCGTCAGAAAGCCGGCCATGCTCCCCATCACCATGATGGCCTTTCATACGCCCAACTTCCGGAGCCCTGACGCCATGAGCCTCGTCGTCCTGGCCCAGGTCCTCTCAGGAGGGCGAACCTCCCTCCTCTACCAGGACATGATCTATCGCCACCCCGTAGCCGTGGATGCCGAAGGGTCCTACGACCCGATGACGGCCGATCCCGGACTGTTTTATTTCTATGCCCAGGGATTGCCGAAAACCTCTCCTCCCATCCTGAGAAAACGGCTCAATGCCGTGATCCGGCAGGTGAGATCCTCATTGGTCTCGCCGGAACTCCTCGATTCCGCCAAAAAACAGATCCTGACCCAATTCGTCATGAACCAGGAGTCGGCCTTCGGAATGGGCATGATGCTGGGCATGATGTCCGCCGACCGGATTCCCATGTCCTATCTTACGGACTACGTCCGGAATATTCAGGCCGTTTCGGCCGGGGATGTCAGGCGGGTGGCCAGAAAATATCTTCGGACCACCAATGAAACTGTGGGCTATCTGTTTCCGACAGGCCCCGTAAGCCGTCCTTCCTTTTCACGCCCGGGCAGGATCGTCCGATAGAACAAAGAGAGAAGAATCCCCTATTACGGGAGATCCTTCCATTAAAGGAGACTCACATGGCCCCTTGGCAATTCCCGACGAACCTCCGACATTCTCCGCTCATTTTTCTGTCCGCCCTGCTTTTTCTGGCTTCCTGCGCCCATGCTCCCTCATCCGGGACCAGTGCCGGAAATCAACCCTTGGCAGCCAAAAACTCTGCCATTGCCAGCTATCCTGTTCCGGCGATGCACACGAAAATTTATTCGACAACCCTCCCGAATGGACTGGAAGTCTTTGTGGTTCCCCGTCCTGACCTTCCATTGATCTCATTTCGGATCGGCCTGAGAGCCGGGTCGGCGGAGGATCCTCCGGGAAAAGGCGGAACGGCTTCCCTCGCTGCAAGTCTTCTTGAACGTGGGACGAAAATCCATGATGCCCTTTCAATTTTTCGTACGATCGACAGTTCCGGAGGGTCCCTTGAAGCCTCAGCGGGCCGGGACATGACCACTGTCTCCGGCGACAGCCTCTCCACAGAGACACCGGTTCTCCTCTCCCTCGCCTCGGAGATGATCGCGGCTCCGACCTTCCCCCAGGCTGAGTTCGACCAGAAAAAAGCCAACTATGTCGCCTCCCTGATCGATGCGGAAAGCCATCCCGGTCCGCGGGGGACCAATCTTTTTTACCGTCTTCTCTTTGGCCATGGACCCTATGGCCACCCAGCCACGGGGACAGCCGCCTCCGTCAAGGGAATCACCCGCCAGGACCTGGTCGATTTCATCTCCGTCCACTATCGGCCTGATCGCTCGGTCCTGGTTCTGGCCGGCGACCTGACCCCGTCGGAGGGATTTGCCCTGGCCAAACGGTATTTCGGAAAATGGAGCCCGATATCCAAGATTGGGGTCCCCCCGAACCGTCCCTCCTCTCTTTCCCCAAAGGGGGGAGTCTATCTGATAGACAAGCCTGAACTCCGGCAATCGACCGTCTTCTACGGAACCAGGGGAATTGCCCGTGAGGATCCC
>DAIBTC010000143.1 GCA_027415345.1 Nitrospirota bacterium | reverse complement strand
CCCTCGTCTTCAACATGGTCCTCGGGGCCACCAATACCTCCACCTTAAACCGGGTGATCCGGCAAAAGATGGGACTTGTCTACTACATTCACACCGGCCTCGACGCCGAACGCTATCCCGGGCCTTTTCTGGTCAATTTCCAGACCCATGCCCCCAATACCGCAAAGGTTATGAAGGCGATGGATTCCGTCCTTGACATGGCGACAACGACCCAGCCCTCCCCGGAAAAGGTTGAGTCGGTCAAAAATGAACTGGTCGGAGGCTTCCCCTTCCTGATGAACACCACATCGAAGCTTGCCTCCCTCCTTCTCGTTGTCTGGAGTGACAATCTTGGCCTCACCTATTTTACCGACTACCCCGAGAAGGTCCGCCAGGTCACGCAAGCCTCGGCTCTGGCCGCAGGGCAGAGACTCCTTCGCGGAAAGACCTTCGTCACCGTGATTGTGGGACCCAAAAAGATCCTGGACAAGACAGGCATAAAGGGACAACCCGAACCTCATGGACTTTGAAATCCCAGGGGCCCTCCTTCAAAAGGGCCCCTTCCCCATTCAATACAAATTCCCCTTGGCCGGACGAGATCAGCCTATTGGGGCATCCCGGTGGAGAAGCCTTCCTTGACGGCCGGACCCTGGCAGACAATCCAGGAGATTAAGCCCCCTGTAAAAACCAGGAGAAGGGCCGAAGGCCTGTGCAGGACTGGGTTTTGGGATTGAAGGGCTTGAGGAGGTATTTATCTTGGGGAAAAGGAATAGAGATAACGCCAGGAGACAGAGGTTTCCGGGTCTTCGACATTGAATAGCGCCGGAACCGTGTGTCCCTTTTCGTCCTGAAGTTCAAAGACTACGAGATGGTAGGCAACAAAGCGGACCTGGGACCGGTGTGTCAGGTACAGACGCCGGCCTTGGGAAACCATGGGGGGGAGCAGAGTCGAAAAATCCTTGATTCCCATGGCGGTATTGGTAGTATCGGACTCGAAGCTTGCCACGCCGGAGGGATTTTTTGCAGGTTCGGAGGGAGAGGAAGCGGAAGGAGATGGGACTGAACGCACTCCGGCTCTCATGAGGATCTTCATATGGCGAAGCTCCCCCTTCAGATTTCCGATCTGGATCTGTTCATAGGTCACAATTCCCGATGAAACAAGGAACAGGAAAAACGTTCCCCCTATGACCAGCCTCCGTTCGTTCACGACCGATCCCCTTCCTGCTGTCTCTACCCGATGCTACTTCTTCTTGTGACGGGATTGTCTTCGAAGCTTCTTGTACTTGTGTTTCCGGATCTTCTTCCGACGCTTCTTGATGACACTTGACATGCGCTCGTTTTCTCCCAGGAAAAACTTCCGGCCTTGCCGGAAAGCTTCCTCTAACCGCTGGACCGTTGCCTGTCGCAAGACCTGACTTCGCGACTCTCCTTTGGATCAAACACAACAAGTTTGGATCCTAACGCACTTTCACCTCAAAAATCAATGACATTACCGGGATTCCCCCCGTGGCAGGACAAGAATTTCTCCCGGCCGGAGGCGATGTTCCCGTTCCCGGGCCTGTCGCTCCATGGCAAAGGGATCGGACCGGAGGGAGCGCACCCGAGCCCCGAGGACCCGGACTCGTCCATCGATCCGGGCCAAGGCATGGACGGCCTCCCTTTCCTTGAAAAAATAGGAGACAAGCGGCATAGCCCCCGTCGTTCCCGAGAGAAGGGCCGACAAGGTCCAGATCCAGAGACCGGTCCCGACGGTCCAGTAAAACCACAGCTGGCCCTTGCCCTTTTCCCGGGTCTCCATTTTCACCGGTTCTCTCATCGGTCTGTCCTACCCCCGCCTGACGAGGGAAAGGCCGGCATATCGGGCCGTATCCCCCAGAGCCTCCTCAATTCGGAGAAGTCTGTTGTATTTGGCGGTCCGTTCCCCCCGGGCCAGAGACCCTGTCTTGATCTGGCCAGCTCCCGTAGCCACGGCCAGGTCGGCAATAAAGGTATCCTCGCTTTCACCGGACCGATGGGAGATCATGGCTCCCATACGGTGAAAAAGGGCCAGCCGGGTTGTTTCGATCGTTTCGGTCACGGTCCCGATCTGGTTGAGCTTGACCAGAACGGCCGTTCCCGCTCCGTTTCTTATACCCTCGGCAAGAATGTCAGGGCTGGTCACGAAAAGATCATCCCCTACGAGCTGGACACGGGACCCCAGACGTTTTGTCATGGCAATCCAGCCGTCCCAGTCATCTTCCGCCAACCCGTCTTCAATGGAGATGACCGGATATTTCGAAATAAGCTCCTCATAATAATCGACGAGTTCGCCCGAGCTGACACGTTTTTTCCCACCCTCCAGAAGATAGACCCCTTCCCGGTAAAACTCGGATGAGGCCGCATCAAGGGCCAGGGAGACCTCCTCTCCCGGGCGATAACCGGCCTTCTCGATCGCCATCAGAAGAAGGTCAAAGGCTTCGTCGTGGGAGGAGAGGGAGGGTGCGAATCCCCCCTCATCCCCCACAAGCGTGGTGAGCCCCCGGGACTTGAGAACTCCCTTCAGGGCGGCAAAGACCTCGGCACCTGTCCGGAGGGCCTCCGAAAAACTTTCCGCACCATGGGGAACAATCATGAATTCCTGAAAATCGAGATTGTTGTCCGCATGGACTCCCCCGTTGATCACGTTCATGAAGGGCGTCGGGAGCGTGCGGACCAGGGCTCCGCCCAGCCACCGGTAGAGATCAAGGGCCCGTTCGGCCGCGGCGGCCCTCGCCACCGCCATGGAGACTCCCAGCATGGCATTGGCGCCCAGGACGGACTTGTTTTCACTCCCGTCGAGTGAAATCAGGGTCTCGTCAATCAAGGCCTGGTCATCGGCCGGAAGCCCCTCGAGCGTGTCCCGGATGAGTCCTCCGACATTTTCGATGGCCTTGAGGACACCCTTTCCCCCGAAGCGCTCAGGGTCATGGTCTCTGAGTTCAAGCGCCTCCTTGGCCCCTGTCGAGGCTCCCGAGGGAACGATCGCCTGCCCGGTGGCCCCCGATGCGAGGGTCACCTCCACTTCGACGGTGGGGTTTCCCCTGGAATCCAGAACCTCCCGGCCATGAATACGATCAATCTCACTCATTGACATCTCCCTTCGCGAATCGTTCCTGGTAACGCTCCATCGAGAGCGGTATCTCACCGGAAAAGTTCCGGTCTTTGAAATGATTGTGGCAGTAGGCACATTCATGGGACCGAAAGTCGAAATCCTTGTGGGCGGAGCGGATATAGCCGTGAACATGACACTTGATGCAGTTTTCGTTCGGAACAATTCCCGGTCCATAGGACATTTTGGGCCGGGGAGTCCCCAGAAAATGGGTTCCCAGTTCCACGATCCCTGTCATCTGGGCCGAGACCGCCCCGACGATTCCACGACCCGAATGGCAATCGATACACCGTCCATGCTTCTTCGCTGCCCCGGATTCCTTCCAGGTTTTCCCGTAAAATGTCATTTCATGGCAGGAAAGACAAAAGCCCGGCCGTTCCTCCAGCCAGCGACCGCCCAGAGAAGAGAGGGCCCCCCCAAGAATTATTGCCACAGCGATCCACAGGACGGCCTGGGTCCGGGTTCTGAAGGCCATGAGTCTCTCCTGAACTGGTTGGGACAGGCTGCCGGCCAGCTCCTCAGGATCGGTCCGTCCCCATTTTGAAGGAAAGAAGGCGTTTTGACCAGTGCCATTTCCCGG
>DAIBTC010000142.1 GCA_027415345.1 Nitrospirota bacterium | reverse complement strand
GGATCATTCTCTCTCCGGTGCGTCCGGCATATTCCCCGATCCACCGGGCCCAGGAGCTCCGGACATACCGGTTCCAGTAATCCATCCGGGGGAGGGGGGCACCGACCCACCCCAGAAGGTGAACTCCGAAGATGACGGGAAGAAGGCATTCCCGGCTCCAGGGCCGATCCTCGTGACGGACTATGAAGAGCCTGCGGCCCTTTAAGCCGAGTTCATTTCCCCAGGAGAGGGAGGATGGTATCTCCTCGGTCCGGTGACGGAGAACATGGCCCGACCGGGTGGCCTCGAAGCGGACCTGCCGGTGTCCCCCCATCCCGTCAGCCATGACGAGCCGGACGTGACCCATCGAAGAGGGAAGGGTCGACATAAGGTTAAGGGCCAGTTGGTCCTGGTCCTTTTGTTCGAATGCTGGTCTCATGGCATTGCCTCCGTTTCGGAAACCTTCGTCACACACCTCTTTTCGGCGCAAAGGACGGAAGGCATGATCAAATCTTTACAGGGGACTGATCCTCCAAGACTGATCCAAAAACTTCGTTTTCCAGTATAACAGACACCCTTCAGTCGCAGCATCTCGCGGCCCGGAAGAGGCTCCCCCGGGAGAATCGCCCGCCTTTCCGCGGAGAATGCACGTGGTATAGTTTAGCGGTGGTTGGGTTCAGTTCAAGCTTTCTTTTCAAGAAATGTCCGGCAAGGAGGGAAAGGAATTCCTTCCTGTTTGCTGCATCCCGCTGATTTGGGTCAACTCCAGAAATGTCAGCCATTCTCTCCTTGGGTTCGATGAAAAGTCCGGACCTGCTTGTTTCCGGGAGGAGTCCATGAAAAAGATGATGCAGGCGATAGAGGTTCCGGCGCCCGGCGCCGCCTTCGAACTCGTCAGCCGTCCGGTCCCCGAGCCGGCTACCGATGAAGTCCTCCTCAGGGTCGAGGCCTGCGGGATATGCCATGGCGATGCCCTGGCCCTGGAGGGAACCTATCCCGGCCTCACCTATCCGGTGATCCCCGGACACGAGGTGATCGGGACCCTCGTGGAGACGGGGAGTCTGGCCTCCTTCACCTGGCGTCCGGGCCAACGGGTGGGGGTCGGATGGCACGGGGGGCATTGCGGGCAGTGCGCCCCGTGCCGGAGGGGGGATTTCTGGCATTGCGACCACGTGCAGACGACAGGCCTCACCCGCAACGGAGGTTACGCCGAATATCTCGTGGCTCCCGCCAATGTCCTTGTCGAAATTCCCGAGGGGATCCCGTCCCGGGAGGGAGCTCCCCTTCTCTGCGCCGGAAACACGGTCTATGCCGCCCTGAAGAAGAGCGGTGCGAAGGGGGGGGACCTGGTGGGCATCATCGGTCTGGGCGGGCTCGGACATCTGGCGGTCCAGATTGCCAAAAACCTTGGGTTCCGGACCATCGCACTGACCCGGGGAAGGGAGAAGGCCGCCCTGGCCAAACGGCTGGGGGCCCATCACGTCATCGACACCGGCGGCGAATCGGCCGCCTCGGAGCTTAAAAGCCTGGGCGGGGCCCGCTTTATGCTTTGCACGGCCCCAAACAGCCGGCTTATTGCGGAGCTCCTGCCAGGGCTTGACCGGGGGGGAAAGATGACGGTCGTCTCCTTTTCCCGGGGAATGATCGAGATTCCCCATGCCCTTCTTCTGGGAGAGGCTATCACGCTTGAAGGAACGGCGGGGGGGCGGATGGAGGAGGCTCTGAGATTTTGCGAGATGGCCGGGATCCTTCCGATGGTTGAGGAGTTCCCTCTTTCCGAAGCGCCGGAGGCCTTCCGGAGGATGATGGAAGCCAGGGTGCATTTTCGGGCTGTTCTGACGATGGGAGGAGATCATGAATGACCTTTATGCCTTGATCCGTAGTCGGCATTCGGCCCGGGTTCCCTTCGACCCGGAGGCCCCCGTCTCCCGGGAGGATCTGGTGAAGATCCTGGAGGCAGCCTCTTGGGCCCCCACCGCCCACAACATGCAGAACTTCGAGGTCATCGTGGTGGACGATCCCGCTCTCCTCCGAAGCCTGGGTGAGCTGAAATCCGGTCTCTCTCTGGACTTCATCCGGGAGAATTTCCAGCAGCTCTCCTTTTCCGAGGAGGAGCTGAAAAGGAAAAAAACGGGGATCCTGGCCTCCATGTTTCCCCCGTCGTGGCGTGATCCTTCCCTTTTTTCAAAACTTGAGGAGGCGGCCTTCTCCGAAGGACCCTCCTTCATGAGCCAGACCATCCGGCACAGTCCGACCATCCTTGTCGTCACCTACGACACCCGAAAACGTGCGCCGGCGTCGGAAGGGGACATTCTGGGATTCATCAGCCTGGGGTGCGTGCTTCAGACAATGTGGCTCGTTTCGGAATCCCTTGGCATCGGCTTCCAGGTCATGAGCGCCTTCAGCAGTCCTGCTGTCGAGCCAGAAGTCCGGAAGATCCTGGGATTTCCCAATCATGAAAAGATTGCCTTTGCCGTCCGGCTTGGTTATCCGCTGAAAGAGTCCCGGCCCGAGATCCAGAGATATCTGAGGGTTCGCCGGGATCTCTCTGAGTTCGCCCATCTGAATCGCTACGGGGAGGGATTTCCCTCAGTTTCCGGGAAAAGTTGACCGGTTTGGGCCAGCCTCGCCCGGGTCTGAAGAAATGGTTCGAGGAAATCCTTAAAAAGAGGACGGCTGTCCTTCGTTCTTTCTCCTCCGCCATTTTAAAAATGGTTCTCCTCTCCCTGATCCCGGGAGGGGTCTTCCTCGCAGGCCCCCCGGCCAGATCCGCGGAGCCGGTCTTCCTCTCCCGCGAAATGACCGGAGGGATCAAGTCCTACCGGGTCCGGCCGGGGGACATCCTTTTGGGGATCAGGTCGCGATTTGGACTCTCCCTGTCCACCCTGGTCCGGGAGAACGTCATCAGGGACCCCGACCTCATTTATCCGGGACAGATTCTCAGAATCGACAGCCGTCACCTTGTTCCACCATCCCCCGGCGACGGGATCCTGATCAATCTCCCCGAAAAGATGCTGTTTTATTTCTCCGGAGGTCGACTCGTTCTTTCGGCTCCCGTCGCTCTGGGAAAACCTTCCTGGCCCACTCCGGAGGGACGCTACCGGGTTGTTGTCAAACGGATCGACCCCGATTGGGTGGTTCCCCCGTCGATTCAGAGGGAGATGCGGCGTCAGGGACAGAGGATCCTGAGGCGGGTTCCTCCGGGTCCGGACAATCCTCTGGGACATTACTGGCTGGGCCTCTCCCTGCCCAATTACGGAATCCACGGAACGAATGCCCCCTCAAGCATCTATACCATGACAACGCACGGCTGCATTCGCCTAAACACCGGGGATATCGAAGCCCTCTTCGGGAAGGTCTCCCTGGGGACCCCCGTCTGGATCGTCGACCGGCCCGTCCTCCTGGAGCGTTCGCCCAAAGGCCGCCTCTATCTTGAAGTCCATCCGGACGTGTATCATGGAGAAGAAGATCTCTCCGGGGATTTTTTCCGCTGGCTGTCCCGTCATCGGGAGATCAGGATCGATGCGGAAAAGGCCCGGCAGGTCCTTCGGAACCGGGAGGGGCGTCCCGTGGATGTGACCCCGACCCGATCCCTGGCCCCATCGTCCAAAAGGAGTCCCCCATGAGACCGTTGTTTATAAGGGAGCTTTCGCGCCGGCAGTTCATGAAGGCGGGCCTCGCCTCGGCCGCCGTCCTGTGCTTTCCCAATATCGCACTCTCCCGGCCGGCCCCCGTCAACCGGGAACGCGCTCTTTCCTTTTACAATCTTCACACCGGAGAACGGATGGAGACGGTCT
>DAIBTC010000141.1 GCA_027415345.1 Nitrospirota bacterium | reverse complement strand
TCCCTCGAGGTGCAGCTGCCCTTCCTTCAGGTGCTCCTGGGGGATTTCACCCTCTTGCCGCTCGTGGTGGGACAGGCCTCCCCCGAAGAGGTGGAGGAGGTCCTCGAGGCGGTCCGGGGCGGGCCTGAAACCCTGATCGTGGTGAGTTCCGACCTCTCCCACTACCTGAAGAGTTCGCTTGCGCGCGAGATCGATGCCCGGACTGCCCGGACCATCCTGGATCTCGATCCGGAGATCGTTCCGGAAGAAGCCTGCGGGGCCTTTCCCGTAAACGGCCTCCTCCTGGCTGCCCGGAAATGGGATCTCCAGCCTTTCGAGGTCGATCTCAGGAATTCGGGGGATACCGCAGGCACGCCCGACCAGGTCGTCGGATACGGCTCCTTCGCCTTTTTCGAAAAGAGCCCCGGGCCAGAATCCCGGACCGAAAAAGAGGAGGTCGAGGGCTCCCGTCTGGTGGATCTGGCGCGGGAATCGGTGGAGACCGAGCTCGGCCATGGAACGCTCTCCCGTCCCTCCGGTCCTCCCTGGCTTTTCAGCCCGGGGGCGACCTTCGTCACCTTGACGAAGCACGGGGCTCTCCGGGGGTGCATCGGGTCGCTTGAGGCCTATCGGCCCCTCCTGGAAGACCTCCGGTCCAATGCCCGGGCTGCGGCCTTCCATGATCCCCGGTTTCCCCCGGTGGTCCGGGGGGAGCTCGACCGAATAAGGTTCGAGGTCTCCCTTCTCTCCCCTCCCTCCCCCTTGCCCGTCTCCGGGGAGGAGGACCTCCTGGAACAGCTCCGGCCGGGAACGGACGGCCTGATTCTCTCCCTGGGCCGGGCCCGGGGAACCTTTCTTCCCCAGGTCTGGGAGCAGCTTCCGGAGCCGGAGGAGTTCGTGGGGCATCTCAAGGAAAAGGCCGGTCTCCCCCGGGATTTCTGGTCCGAGGGGCTCCGGTTCTGGCGCTATACCGTGAGCCACTGGAAAGAGGACGACCGATGATCGGACCCGATGACGCCCGTTGGTGGCACAGTCTTCCCGACGGGAGGATTTCCTGTGATCTCTGTCCCCGGGACTGCAAGCTTCATGAGGGGCAGCGGGGACTTTGTTTTGTCCGGAAACGGGAGGGGGACCGGATGGTCCTCGACACCTGGGGCCGGTCGAGCGGCTTCTGTCTCGATCCGGTCGAGAAGAAGCCGCTCAACCATTTCTATCCCGGCTCCTCCGTCCTCTCCTTCGGAACGGCGGGGTGCAATCTCTCCTGCAAGTTCTGCCAGAACTGGGACATGTCCAAGTCACGAGAGCTCGACACCCTGATGGACCGGGCCCTGCCCGAAGAGCTTGCCAGGGCGGCCGAAGAATGGGGAGCCCGAAGCGTCGCCTTCACCTACAACGATCCTGTCATCTTCGCGGAATACGCCATCGACGTTGCCGAGGCCTGCCGGGGCCGGGACATCCGCACGGTGGCGGTGACGGCGGGCTATATTAACGAGATCCCGCGCCGCGAATTTTTTGCCTGGATGGATGCGGCCAACGTCGACCTCAAATCCTTTTCGGAGGAGTTCTACTACAAAATCACCGGGGGCCATCTGAAGCCGGTTCTGGAGACCCTGGTCTACCTTCGCCACGAAACCTCGGTCTGGTTCGAGATCACCACCCTCCTGATCCCCGGACAAAACGACAGCCCGGAGGAGATCGGGGCGATGGCCGACTGGATCCTCCGGGAGCTGGGCCCCGACATCCCCCTCCACTTTACGGCCTTCCATCCCGACTACCAGATGACCGACATCCCTCCGACCCCTCCGGAGACTCTCAGGACGGCCCGCCAAATCGCCCTTTCCCGGGGACTCCGGTTTGTCTACACGGGCAATGTGCGGGACCCGGAAGGGCAGACCACACTCTGCCCCTCCTGCCACACGACCCTCATCCGGCGGGACGGCTACCGGATCGACCAATACCAGATCGACCGGGAGGGCCGGTGTCCCGTCTGCCGCACCCCCCTCCCCGGCCACTTCGGGGATCCCCGGAGCTTCACCTCATTCGGAAACCGCCGGATCCCGGTCCTCCTTCATCCCGGCGGCTGACCGGAAGCCCTGACTGGCCTTTTTTCGAGAATCCTCCGGACCTCCTCGTCCCCGACCTGGGGAAATGAATCGTAAAACTGGCTGACTGAACTGAAATCCTCCGGAGCCCAAAGGCAGATGATCCGGTCGGCCAGAGGCCGGATCCGGTCCAGCGCCTCCCTGGAGGCCACAGGGACTGCCGCCACAAGGATTGCCGGATTTTTCTCCCGGAGGAATTGAAGGGCGGCCGCCATGGTGGACCCCGTCGCCATCCCGTCGTCGACGATGATGACGGTCCGTCCGGAAGGGTCGACCGGAGGGCGACCCTTCCCCCAGAGCCTCCGGCGCTCCCTGATCACCAGAAGCTCCCTTTGGCGTTCCTCCTCTGCCTCCCCTGGCCCCACTCCGATGAGCCTAGCCTCCGGATTGAGGAGGAGGGTCCCGTTTTCATCAACGGCACCGATGGCGAATTCCGGGTCTCCCGGGGCGCCGATCTTTCTCGCCAGGACGACATCGAGATCCCCGGAGAGCTCCCGGGCCAGGATCTCCCCCATGGGAACGGCCCCCCGGGGAATGGCCAGGACAAGGGGCCGGGAGGCGCGCCATGGGGAAAGGGCCGGGAGAAGCTCCCGGGCCGCCGCTTCCCGGTCCCGGAACGCTCCCATGGTCAGACCAGAAGGACTTCGGCAAGCTTCTCCCGGAGCTCCTTGGCCGTGAGGATCGTGTAGTCCCGGACCACCGTCGCCGCCACCTTTTCCTGGAGGCGGTTGTCGAGGGATTCGCGGATCTTTCCCATGAAGTCCGGGGGAGCCGCAATGAGAAGCCGGTCGAACTTTTTGGCGGAGAGGCCGGAGGAGAGTTCCCGGACAATCTCCCGGGCGAACTTCTCGGCTTCCCCTTCCCGCGGAGTCGTTCCCCACTGGGTGGCCGGTCGTGACCCATGGCCGGCCGGCGTTGCGTTTCTGCCGCCGGCATCGCTTGCGAGCTCCCCGTTCCTCAGCCGTCCTTCCGGGTGTTCGAAGCGGCGTTCGAGCTCGAGGTCCTGGCCTGTTCCCCGGCTGATCCAGAGAAGGGCATTGGTGGCGTTGGCGACGAGAATCCAGGTGGTAGTCATGGGAGAACTCCTTGAAGTGAGGGGTGGACACCATTCGTTCCCCCTGATTGTGCCTCAAAATCCCGAAATAATCGAGGGCTGTCGCAGGCCGGGAAGGCCCGCCTTTTCATCGGCTTCCGATGCGGTTAGAATGGAGACATGGGCCGGGAGGATCCCGGGAACCGAAAAACCGGGAACAGACAGCTCCCGGACCTTTATCCATCAGGGAGAACGATGCTCGACAGGAACCGGATTCTGAAAGACCCCGAGGCGGCCCTGCGGGCCTTCCGCTCCCGAGGCCTTTCCGTGGACATGCGGGCCCTCCTCGATCTCGATGCCGAGTGGTTCGGGGCCCTCCGGGAGTGGGAGGCGCTTCGGGAGAAGCGCAACGCCCTCTCCGCCGAGATCGGCCAGAGAAAGCGGAAAAATGAGCCGACCGAGGAGATCGAGGCCCTGGTCCGCTCCGTGAACGGAGCCATCGAAGCGGCCGAGGAGAGGAAACGCTCTCTCGAGGCCCGGCGGGAGGAGCAATGGCTGGCCCTCCCGAACCTTCCCGACGAGAGCGTCCCCCCGGGCAAGGACGAGAACGACAACCCGGAGATTCGCCGGAAGGGAGATCCCCCGTCCTTCGGCTTCATGCCGAAACCCCACTGGGAGATCGGGGCGGCCCTGGGCGTCCTCGACTTCGACCGGGCCGCCC
>DAIBTC010000140.1 GCA_027415345.1 Nitrospirota bacterium | reverse complement strand
GCGGCGATCCTGCGCATGCGCGAGGACTACCGTGCCCGGATCATCGAGAACTTGGGCCGGGCCGCGGCCAACGGCCAACGCGTAATGGACCGACTGTTCAATCACCCGATCGTGAGTGTGGCCGCCGTTCGGGAATGGCTGGAAATCACCCCCGCCGGGGCCAACTAGATCGTGGGCAGATTGGAAGGCATCGGGCGACTTCGTGAAATCACCGGCTATGCCCGCAACCGGCGCTTCCGCTTCGAACCGTATTTGCGGCTATTCGAGGACGTCGTGGGGTGACCATTTGCCCCCCTTTCCGATTCCGACCTTGGGTAAAAAAATCTTGCCTATCCCCTTACCTGAGGCGGAAAGTCCCAGGGAAGGAGGCCTTGTCTGATCTTCATTCAGAAAGAGATTTTTCTTTCTCTCCGGAGGACTCTCTGCCCCTCTCCCGGGAAGAGAGAGCCTGCCGGACCTCCCCGACCAGGGGCAGGCCCTGGCCGCCCCTGATGCGGGAGAGCGCCCCTTGCAGGAAGTCTTCCTCCGCCGGACAAAGCCCGACCAGGGCGAGCCCCGACCGAAGGGCAAACCAAGCCAGCCCCCCCTTTTCCGCCCCGTCCCGGGCCTTTCGGAAGAGCGTCTCTGCCCGATTACGGTTTCCCGCCGGGTCGAGGAAAAGAATGGCCTCCCCCTCAAGGCGAAGAAGCTCGGGGTCAAAGAGGAAGGTTCCGCTCTTTCCGGCCTCCCCCTGTCCCTTGGAAAGCTCCTCCAGGGCCATCTCCGGAAGACCGGCCGCGATAGCGGTCTCGGCCAGGGCCAACACGAAGATCGGCATGATCCCGGGAACCATCTCCCTCAGTTGTGCGACCCGCTCCCGGGCCTCGAGGGCCGACGTCCTGTCCGGGCGGGACCAGGCTTTGGCCAGGCGTCCCATCGTCTCCCACTGGCGATAGCCGTATTTCTCCGAAAGGGCGATGGAGCGGTCCGCGGACTCTGCCGCGCGGGAGCGGTCGCCCCGGAAGAGATGAAGATAGGCGGAGAAGGTGGCGGCAAATCCCTCCGAATAGGGATGGTGGATGGCCCGGACCCTCTCCCAGGCCATTTGGCCATAACTGAGGGCCTCGTCCGGCCTCCCGGCGATCTGGGCGGAGAAGGAGAGATAGGAGAGGGCCGAGACGGAAGGGTCCTCCGCATAGGGAGGAAGAGCCCCCTCGCTGGAGGGCCGGTCGGGGAAAGAGGCCGAAAGGGAGGAAACCTCCAGGAGGAGGCTGTCGGCCTCGGCCAGACGCCCCTCGAAGAAGCGGACCGCTCCGATCCGGGCCAGGGCCCGGAGGGAGGCCGGACTTTCGGCCTCCCGGGCCCTCTGCTCCAGGCGTTCGAGATAGCTTCGGGCTCCGGCGGGGCCCGATCGGGTAAAGGCCGCGGAGCACACGCCCAGGAGAACGGGAAAGGGACAGGAGGCCCCCTCCCCCCGGCAAAGGTCATAGGCCCGTCCGTAGATCTCCTCGACATTCCGGGAGCCGTATCCGTGGACGGCCAGGGAGAGGGGACCCATGGCCAGAAGAATCTCGAGTTCCCGGACATCGCCTCCGGAACGCTCCCGCTCCTTCCGGAGAAGGCCCAGGGCCTTTTCGAGGTCAGCTAAGGCGTCGGGAAAGGCTCCCAGGGAGGCGGAAATCCTTGCGGCCCGGATCCATTCCTCCACCGCCCCCGGATGATCCCCCGAAAGGGCCAGGTGGTCGGCCAGGAGTTCGGGCTCCCGGGCGGCGCGCTCCGGGAAGCGGCTCCGGAGGGTGTGGGCCAGAAGCCGGTGAACCGAGCGGCGGAACTTCGGGGGAAGGGAGGCCAGAACCGCCTCCCGGAGAAGGGCATGGGAGAAGTCCCAGACCGGATCCTCGCCCTCCCGGTCCCTCTCGAGAAGGCCCCGGGAGGCGAGCCTTTGGAGCCCCCCTTCGACCTCTTCCGGGTCAAGAGGACCCCCCTCCCTCTCCGAAAGCGCCGCCGAAAGAAGGGAGAGGGGAAACGGGCCCAGGAGACAGGCCGCCACCTCGAGCATTCCCCGGTCCCTTCCCAGCTCTCCCAGCCGGGAGCTCAAAAGATCCCGGAGCGTGGCGGGAAGGCGTTCCTCGGGGGCGGATCCGGGGCCGGGCCGGGCCAGCTCCCGGAGAAAGAGGGGGACTCCGCCTCCCAGATCCAGGACCTCCCGGAGGCGGTCCGGGGGGAGGCGTCCCCCTGAGACAGCCTCGACCAGCATACGGCCCGCTCCCCGGTCGAGCCGGCGGAGGGGAAGGACGAGGTCGGGGGGCGGGAGGTCCCGCCCGGAGAGGGACTCCTGCTCCCGGGCGGTAAGCACAAGGAGAACGGGCAGGCTCTCCCGGCATCCCTGCCATTTCCGGAGGAGAGCTAGGGTGGAATGGTCGGCCCAGTGGAGGTCCTCGACCACCAGAAGGAGGGGAAACCCTTCCTCCGGAAGGGAAAAGAGCCTCTCCAGGAGAATCTCGATCCGTTGCCGGAGGGTTTCCGGGGCCTGGGAGAGAAGGTCTTTCGACCAGAGGCCCGGCCCTTCGAGGAGGTGGAGGAGGGTCGGAAGGGTGTCGGCTACGGGGAGGCCCGCCGAGAGTAGAAGCCGTTCGGCCCGGTAACGGCGTTCGGAGAGAGAAGGGCGTCCCTCGTCGAAGCCCATCCTGCGGCGAAGGAACCGGATGACGGGATCCCAGGGGATCTCCCGGGCCCCGGCCCGGCAGCGGTATTCCCGGAGGGCGCCGGCAGGCCGGTCCGCCCCCGTCTCGACGGCCCTTGAGAGGGCCCCGGCCAGGGCGGACTTCCCGATGCCGGCCTCCCCTGTGATCCAGACCGTCCGGGACCTTCCCCGGGCCACCTCGATCCAGAGATCCCGGAGCCGGGAGAGCTCCTCGTCGCGACCGACCAGGAGCCGGTCGGATCCCGCCTCTCCCTCCTCCCCCGTCATGAGGAAGAGGTCGAGGAATCCCCCGCTCTGGTCCGGGACCGCTTTTCCGAGCGGAAGGGCCCGGGCGGACTTTGCCAGAAGACGGACCGTCGTCTGGCTCGCGATGACCTCTCCGGAAGGCGCCTCCCGGGCCACACGTCCCGCCTCGAGAGCCCGGTCCCCGGTGGCGTCGGGAGATCCCCGGAGATGGTCGACCGTCCCTTCCCCGGTGTGGAGACCCACCCGGATCAGAAGAGAGGGAGGGACCAGCGCCCGGAAGGTCCGGATCAGGGCCCGGGCCGCCTCGAGGGAGGCCTGGGCCCCGTCCTCCCGGACACGGGGGTATCCGAAGACGGCCATGAGCGGGATCTCGACCGAGGGGATCAGCCAGGCTCCCAAGTCCCGGAGGAGTGATTCCGCCGAGGCCCGGAAGGCCCTCTCCCCCTCGATCCGCTCCTCGGGCTCAACCTCCGGGGAGGCCGAAAAGTGGACAGAGAGGAGGGTGATCTGGCGGCGCTCCCAGAGGGAGCCGGAGAGAGGCGGGAGGGGGGAAGAGGGCCCCGGGGATTCGGGAGCGGACGGGCCGAGCCGGGCCAGAAGCTCCTCCTTGCGCGCGGAAACCCGCTCCCGGATTGCCTCGACCCAGCGGAGGAATGGCTCCGGGGCCGGAAGGAGGGCCCCTTCGAGAAAGGTGCCCCGGCAGAGGGCAAGACGGGAGGCCACCAGACTCCGGCAGTCGGGGCAGAGGGCGGCGGCGTGGAGACGGTCGCAGGCGGCGGGAGGACGGTCCGAGAAGAATCGGACCACGTCGACCGGATCCTCGTCCCTCTCCGGGGAATCGACGGAAAAGCCGAGGCTTTCGAGGGTCCTGTCCAGGGGGAGAGAGGGACCGAACCAGCGGCCCAAGGTAT